>CALWNS010000161.1 GCA_944382805.1 uncultured Gemmiger sp.
ACCAAATGCGCCAGCTCCGGGCTGCTGCCCAGGCACAGCGTTTCGCCGTCCGCCAGGGGCAGCTGCGCGCCCGCGAACGGCCCGCTGACGCAGACCAGCCGCACAGCGGGCCAAACCAGAAGTACCCCGCCGCCCCCAGCCCCAGGCAGGTCAGCGCCATGGCGGTATCCCGCCGGCGCAGCAGCACCAGCCCGGGCAGCAGGTAAAGCGGCAGGCCGAACAGCGTATACAATAACTCAAACACGTCCACGCCTCACCCGTCCTTTCGCTTTCCAGTATAGCGCGCGCGGCGGGCGGCGGGCGGGCAAATGCAACAAATGACAGTTTGCCTGTTACAAATAACATTTGCGCGGCGGCGGCGCGCAAAACTGGTATAGTAATAGCAAGGAAAGGGGGCGGGCGTATGCGGCTGCGGTGGGGCAAAACCAAACGGCAAAGCGCCCCCGCGCCGCCGCCCGCGCCGCGCCCGCCGGCCCCGCCCGGCCTGGCGGTGGACGCCGTGCAGCTTTTGGGCGGGCGCGCCGCGCAGCAGGACGCGCTGGACTACCGCCTGCTGCCCGGCGGGGCGTTTGCCGCCGCCGTGTGCGACGGCATGGGCGGGCTGAACGGCGGCGAACAAGCCGCCCGCGCGGCCTGCGCCGGCTTTTTTGCGGCGTGCGGGGCCGCCGTGCCCGCCACCGCGGCGGCGCTGGAGGGCATCGCCCGCCGGCTGGACCGCCAGGTGGCCGCGCTGCGCGGGGCGGACGGCCGCCCGCTGGACGGCGGCAGCACGCTGGTGGCCGCCGTGCTGGGGCCGGGGCGGCTGGCCTGGCTGGCGGTGGGCGACAGCCGCATCGGGCTGTGGCGCGGCGGCACGCTGCGCTGGCTGAACCGCCTGCACAACTACCGCCTGGAACTGGACGAAGCCCTGCGCGCCGGCGACCTGAGCCGCGCCGAGTACGAGGCCGAGCTGCCCCGCGGCCCGGCGCTGCTGAGCTACCTGGGCTGCGGCGGGCTGAAGTACGTGGACGCGCAGGCCGGCCTGGCCTGGCAGCCGGGCGACCGGCTGCTGCTGTGCAGCGACGGCTTTGCCGACCTGCTGCCCGCGCCGGCGCTGGCCGCGCTGCTGGCCGCCCCCCAAAGCCCGCCCGACCTGGCCGGGGCCGCGCTGCCCTGGCTGGAAGCCAAAGGGAAAGCGGCCGATAACGCATCGGCCATTCTGATCCGCTGCCAATAAACAAAAGGAGAGATACGCCATGAACCTGGTACGCTGCGAAAAAGGCCATTTTTACGACAAGGACGCAAACGGGGACGCCTGCCCCTACTGCGCCCAGCTGAACGGGACGCCCGCCGCCCCGCCAGCCCCGGCCCCCACGACCCCGGCGCCCCCGGCTGCCCCGGCCCCGGCGGCCCCCGCGCCCGAACCAGCGCCGGCCGAAGCGCCCGACGCGCCCGACCCGCAGGCGGAGGAGGACAACTGCACGGTGGGCTACTATTCCCGCGTGATCGGCGTGGAGCCGGTGGTGGGCTGGCTGGTGTGCATCGAGGGCGAGTACAAGGGCGAGAGCTTTAAGCTGAAAAGCGGGCGCAACTTCATCGGCCGCGCGGCCAACATGGACGTGGTGCTCAGCGCGGACCACAGCGTTTCGCGCTTTAAGCACGCCTCGGTCATTTACGAGCCGCGCAGCCGGCAGTTCATCGTGGCCACCGGGGAATCGCGCGAGTTGTGCTACCTGAACGACGAGGTGGTGCTTTCCAACAAGCGGATGGAAGCCTACGACGTGCTGAACCTGGGCAACACCAGCCTGATGCTGATCCCCTGCTGCAGCGCGCGCTTCACCTGGGAGACCGGCCTGGAACCCCCCGCCGGGCAGGCGGAGTAAAAGGGTGACGCGCAGGCCCATATTTGTAACGAACATAAAAACCATGTGTAGGGCGGGCGTTCACTCCCGCCGCACCGATGATTTTCCAAAAATATCATCGCTTCCCGTTTTTTGAATTTTCCCAAGGTGCGGCGGGCGAAATCGCCCGCCCTACAAACCAAGGCGAACGCCCTGCGGGATGGCCGCGCGCGTGGAAACCGTTTGTAGGGGAGGGGCACGCCCCTCCCGCAGAGCCTTGCGGCGGCCCGTACGCCCCCGGGAGGGCCATGGCCCTCCCCTACGAACCAAGGCGAACGCTCTACGGAATGGTAACGCGCGTAAAAACCGTTTGTAGGGAACGGTCTTGACCGTTCCGCGGGCCTTGCCGCGGCGGGTACGTTCCCGGGAGGGCCATGGCCCTCCCCTACGAACCATGGCTACCGCGCGGCACAATATTTGCGCCGGACGTACAATTTACGCTGTAGGGGCCGATGCTTGCATCGGCCCGTAAACTTCGCCGTAGCCGTTACGCCCCCCGGAACGGTCAAGACCGTTCCCTACGAACCAAGGCGAACGCCCTGCCAAACGGATACGCGCGTAAAAACCATTTGTAGGGGAGGGGCACGCCCCTCCCGCGGACGTTTGCCGCGGCGGGTACGCCCCCCC
>CALWNS010000162.1 GCA_944382805.1 uncultured Gemmiger sp.
TTGCGTTCTGCCTGCTGGCGGTCGGCGCGGCGGCGCTGGTGCGCCGCCTGCCGGGGCTGGCGGCGCGCGGCACGGCGTGCATCCTTATGTGCGGCGCGCTGTTCGTCTTTGCCAACCCGCCCCTGCAAACGCCCGATGAGACCGACCACTATCTGCGCACCTATGCGATCTCGCTTGGCCGTTTTGATTTTGACTACGACCGCACCTACCCACAGGACGTCGCCCGCCTGGTCGAAGCGTTCCCCGGCGCGTGGGTCAACGCGCATACTTCGGCCGGCGTGGGGCGCGACCCCGACACCGATGCGGACAAGCCGTACAACACGGCCGGCTACGCGCTCAAGCAGTACGGCCAGGACGGCCGCATCGAAAGCGTGGCCGACAGCTTTGCCGCGTACCTGGACCAAACGGGGGAGGACCCCGAACCCCTGCACGAACCGGTCAGCTTCCTGGTGCTGCCGTTTTTGCCCGGCGCGCTGGGCATGGCGCTGGCGCGGCTGCTGGGCCGGGGGTCTTTGGGCTGCCTGTATGCCGGGCGGCTGGGCAACCTGCTGGCCTATGCGCTTTTGTGCCGGGGCGCGCTGCGCACCGCGCAGAAATACCGCCCCGCGTTCCTGGCTGTCATGCTGCTGCCGCTTTCGCTGTTCATGGGCGCTTCGCTGAGCTATGACGCCACGCTGCTGGGCTGTTATTACCTGATGCTGGCCCTGCTCACGCGCGAGCGCTGGACCGCCCGCACGGCGGCCGCCTACGCCGCGGCCTGTGTGTTTGTCAACGTGGCCAAGCCGTACCTGAACCTGCTGTGGGCGCTGCTGCCGCTGGCGGCGCTGCCCGTGCGCGTCTGGCGGCAGAAGGGCCGCCGGCTGTGGACGCTGGGCATGGCGGCCGGCGCGCTGGGCGCGGCGGCTGCGGTGGAGGCCTACGGCCGCCTGTTCCGCCATAACTACCCGGTCATCGCCCGCCAGGGCGGCCAGGCGGTGGACGGGCTGGCGCAGCTGCGGTTTGTGCTGCAAAACCCGCTGCGCACGATCGCCACATTTTGGGGCACACTGTACGAGAACGAGTTTTTCATCGGCCAGCTCGGCGTGTTCGGTTGGAAAGACCTGCCCGTCGCGCTGCTGAACCTGCTGGGGCCGTGCGTGCTGGGTGCGGCGCTGTGCCTGTGCGCGGCCGAAAAGCCCGGCCTGGGCCGCCGCCGCGCGCTGGGCCTGGGCGGCTTTGCCGCCGTGTATGCGCTGGGGGCCATGGCGGCGATGTATATCACCTACACGCCGGTGGCCATGGTGCGCATCGTGGGGCTGCAAACGCGGTATTTCCTGCCGGTGTTTTTGGCCCTGGGCCTGGCGGCGGCCGCGCCGCTGCGCCGCGCGCTGGCCCCGGCCATCGGCGTCTGGCGGGCCGAGCGCCTGGCCGTGCCGCTGTGCGCCGCCCACGCCCTGCTTGGCGCGGTGCTTTTGTTCCAACACTACTTTGTGGGGCCGTTTTACACCATCCCGGTGTAGCGCCCCGGCAGGGGGCGGGCCGGCGCGGCCGGCCCAACGGATGAGATAGAAAGAAAGGACCTTCCATGCCGCTGTTTTCCATGCTGGCCGGCTTGCTGCTGCTGGCCTTTTTGGGCGCGTGCTGCCTGGCTGTGGCGGCCTGTACCCGGTACGAAGCCGCGCTGCTGCCGCTGCCCGCCCTGTGCGGGGCGGTGGCGGTGCTGTATGTCGCCGGGCTGTGCGGCGCGCTGTATATCGGCCTGTTTTTGGCGGGCGGCGGCCTGTTGGCGGCGGGGGTCTACTGCGGCGTGCGGGCCGGCTGGCGGGCTATACGGGATGCCGCCGGCTGCCCCGGCTTTTGGCTGTTTTTGGGCGGGGCGGCGTTCATCTGGGTGCTGTTTGCGTTCCTGCAGCCCATGTTTACCCAGTGGGACGAGTTTACCGCCTGGGGCCTGGCGCCCAAGATGGTGTCCGTCCGCGCGCAGCTGTATGTGGCGGACCCCGTCAACCTGCGGGCTTCGTTCACCTACCCGGCCACCAGCCTGCTTTCGTTTGTGTTCCAGCTGCCCGGCGCTTTTGCCGAATGGAAGTGCCTGGCCGCGCTGGATATTTTGGCGCTGGCCGCCTTTGCGCCGCTTACCGTGCTGCCGCGCGCCCGCTGGCCGCACAGCGTGTTGCTGTTTGCCGCGGCGGCGGTAGCGCCCTTTTTCTTTAGCACCGCGCCGGTGGGCACGGCCAGCACCGTATACGCCAACGCTATGGCGGACCTGCCGCTGGGGTGCCTGTTTGGCGGCAGCTTGTGCCTGTACTATGCGGCCGGCGGGCGGCGCGGCGGGTTTTATGCCACGGCGCTGCCGCTGGCCATGCTGGCCATGACCAAGGATATCGGCCTGGCTTACGGCCTGATGGCGGTGTTCCTGATCGGGCTGGACCAGCTGTTTGCCCGGCCGCGGCCGGCCGGCTGCACCCGCCTGCGCGCGTTTGCCGGGGGCGCGGCGCGCACGGCGGTGCTGGCGGCGCCGGTGCTGGCCGTGTTCCTTAGCTGGAGCCGCTATACCGCCGCCGTTTCGCCCACGGCCGGGGCGGCGGCCACCGTGGGCAGCGGCCAGATGGGCTATGGCGCGGTGCTGCTGGGCGGGCTGCGCCAGCTGCTGGGCATCGGGCGCGAAGCCCGCTTTGCCGAACTGATGCAGGCCATGGGCGCGGCGCTGTTCACCCGCCGCGTCTGCCTGCTGGGGCCGCCGGTCGTGGTGCTGGCGGGGATCGCCGCCCTGGCGCTGCTGGCCTGGCTGGCCGCGCCCAAAGGCCCGGCGCGCCGCCGCGTGGCGGCCGGCTTTGCGGGGATGGCGCTGTGCTTTGCGGCGCTGTACCTGTTCCACCTGATTTTGTACTATTACAATTTCTCCGAACTGGAAAGCAGCCAGCTCAAGGATTATGCGCGCTACCTGATGCCCTGCCTGCTGGGCTGGCTGATGGCCGTGCTTTGCCAGCTGGGCCAGTGCGCGGCCGCCGCGCCCGCCCGCAGCTGGCGGCGGCGCCTTGGCGCCGGGGCCGTGGGCCTGGCGGCGCTGGGGCTGCTGGGGGTGTTTGCCTGGCGCGGCGTGCCGGCCGCCGGTTTCTGGACCCGGGCGGACAGCCTGTATACCGTGCGTGCCGATGTTCAAAACCGCGCGCAGGCCATGAATGCGGCGCTTGCCTGGGACGACCGCGTGCTGGTCATCAGCCAGGGGGACGACGGCACCCGCTGGTATTATTACCGCTACGAACTGACCGCCCATGTGGTCAACGGCTACGGCGGCGTCTGGCTGGGGGACGACGACTATTCCGGCCGCTGGGATACCGACTTTATGAACCTTGGCCCCAGCCTGGAGGGCGCCTTGTACGAATATACCGCCGTCTGCACCCCCGCTGCGCTCGTTGCGTATATGGAGGAGCAGGGCTGCGATTACCTGCTGATCGACCGTTCGGACGGCTACCTGGAGCAGGACTTCAGCCCGCTTTTTGCCGGCGGGCTGACCGGGGACCAGCCGGCCACCCTGTACCGCTACCTGGGCGCGCAGGCCGATGTGCCGTTTGAACCGGTCGTCACAGTGGAAAGCGGGGTGTCGGAATGAAGCGTTTCCCGCAAAAAAGCCGCAGGGGCGGCGCAAAGCCCGGCTGGGACCGGCTGTTTGCCCCCCGCGCGCTGCTGGGCTATTTCTATGCCCTGGCCGCCGCGTTGTGGGTGCTGTGGGTGCTGGCGGGCGGCGTGCGCACGCTGACCCACAAGATGGACGGCACGATGCGCACCGTCACCCTGGGCGCGCAGGACCTGACGTTTGAAAGCTTTGTCAGCTACCGGGACAGGCCCGACACCCCCGCGCCCGATGGGCGGGAGGGCTGGTACCTTTCCACCGACAACGACCCCCACATCCTGTGGCAGGGCGAAGCGTATGTGCGCACCGTCCGCCTGGATATCGAATACCGGCTGCCGCCCGGCAGCGTAACGCTGTACTACCTGCTGCCCGGCCAGACCGATTACCGCGAATCGCAGAAAGTCTTTGCCTGGCAGGGGGCGGACGGAGCCTATTGGTTCGACCTGGGCGGGCGCACCGTGTCCGGCCTGCGCATCGACCCCGACAGCATGGGCGGCGTGCCCGCGCGGCTGGCCGGCGTGCAGCTGAACCCGCAGCGCCCCTGGGTGTACGACTGGCTGCCCGGCGGGGGGCAGTGGCTGCTGCTGCTTTTCGGCCCGCCGCTGGCCGCCGCAGCCGCGGCCCTGCTGCGCCAGATCCTGCGCAACGACGACTGAATCAACACAAAAGAGCCGGAGCCGCGCGCCCCGGCTTTTCCTTTGCCGGTACCCGCGCCGGGGCGGCGGGGCCGGCAAAAATTTTTGGCACAGCCTGTAACATTCCGCCGCCTGCGGCGACATATGGACAGAACGGCACAACAGCGCGGCGACAGAAGAAAACAAAGGTTTTGCAAAAACTGCTTGTCATCTGGAACCGCGTAAAGGAGGTGAGCCTGGTGCGTGCGCTGGAAGAACTGTATAGAGCTTACCGGGACGACATCTACCGCTACCTGTGCAGCCTGACCCATGACGCCGCCCAGGCGGAGGACCTGCTCAGCGAGACGTTTTTGCAGGCGCTGCAAAGCGCGGCCAACTACCGCGGCGAAGCCGGCGAAAAAACCTGGCTGTTCGGCATCGCCCGCAACGTCTGGCTGCGCGCGCTGCGCAAACGCCGCCCGACCGTTGCGTTCGACGATCTACTGGGCCTGTATGTCGAGGATACCCTGGCGGAAAACGCCGACCGCCGCGCCCTGCTCCGCCGGGCGCGGGCGCTGCTGGCCACGCGGGCCGAGCGCACCCGCCGCGTGGTGGCCCTGCGCGTGCGCGGTGTGCCGTACGAACAGATCGCCAAAGAGCTGGGCATCAGCGCCGGCTCGGCGCGCGTCATCGACCACCGCGCCCGCCAATGGCTCAAAGAGACCCTGCGAAAGGAGGAATTGCTATGAATAACGGTTCGGGACCGATCAAAAACAGCGCCCCGGATATCCCTTGCGAAATCTGCCGCGACCTGATGCCGCTTGTGCAGGACGGCGTGGCGAGCGAGGCCAGCCGCCGCCTGGTCGAACGGCACGTAGCCCGCTGCGAAGCCTGCCGCGAATTGTGGCGCCAGGCGGACACGCTGCCGCCCGCCGGCCCGGACGACCAAAAGGTGCTGCCGCGCATCCGCCGCCGCCTGCGCCTGTGGATGTTCGGCGTGATGGCCGTGGGCCTT
>CALWNS010000163.1 GCA_944382805.1 uncultured Gemmiger sp.
GCCCTCGGCGCCAAAGGTCAGGTTGTCGCTTTCGCCGCCGATCTGGCGCACAAATCCGAGCAGGGCGGCCGCATCGGACGGGCGCGCTTTTTCGATCGTAAATTCCATATGTTTTCTCCTTTTATTCGGCGCGCACGGCGCGCAGCACCTGGAAGCCGCCGTCCGCGGTCACGGCCTCGAATTCGACCGCGCCGTAATGCTCCGCCATATAAACGCGCTTGGTCTCGATCTGGTAGGCGTCCAGCAGGTACACGTCCGCGCGGCCGATCATATCGCGGTACGGGTCGGCCACGCCGTAGTCGGCCAGCGCCTGCACGCGGTGGGGGGCGTGGCTCAGCCAGCCGCCGATCTCCACAATGTTGGAAAAATAGCCTTTTTCCCGCGGGTGCAGCACATCGTAGCCGGCCAGCTGGTCGGTGGCATCCACATCCGCCAGGTACAGGTGCTCTTTGTCGGCCGCATACCGGGAAAAATCGGTGCGGCTGCCGCGGTCGATGCGGTACTGGATCATATCGGCGCGGGTCTGCCGCCAGGCGGGCAGGCAAAACACCGCCGCCAGCGCCGCGCAGAAAGCGAACGCCCGCACGCCGCGCAGCGCCGGCGCGGGCCGCCAGCGGCAGTCCCACAGGCCCAGCACGGCCGCGCCCGCCACCAGCACGTACTCCACGCGGTGTTCGTAGCGGCCCTGCAGCGAAAGGTAGAAGACCAGCGCCCCGAACATACACACCGTTGCCGGGAACGCCCAGCTTTTGGCCCGCCGGGCAAAAAACAGCCAGGCCAGCGCCGCGCCCGCCAGCAGCAGGTGGAACGGCTGGCCGTCCAGCACGGACAGGCAGCGGTACACCGTCTCCTTGGCCGCGCGCACCGGGTCGTTGCCGGGCAGCGCATCGGCCAGGGCCTGCAGCTGCTCGGCGCCGAACACCTGGTCGTCCCAATAGCTCCAGCCGTTGAGCACGCTCAGGTCGTTCGCGCTGTAGCCCAGCGCGGCCAGGTCGTCCGCCGTGGCGTATTGCAGCCGGAAGTCGGAGATCTTGGTGCGCGCCGCATTGTATTCGCGGTAGGCGCGCCAGCCTTCATCCAGGTCATAGGCCAGGCGGTCGGCGCCCCAAAACGCGCCCACCAGCGCAAACAGCAAAGCCATGGCCGCCACGGCCCGCTTTTTGCCCGCCCGGTCCAGCGCCAAAAAGCGGGACAGCAGCAGCGGGGCGGCCAGCGCCCCCACCGCGGGGAACATCTGCGCGCGCAGCAGCGCGCCCAGCACGACCCAGAAAACGCCCCCCAGCGTGCGGCGGTCCCAGCGGCCCAGGCCTTCGGCCAGCAGCGCAAAGCCGGCGATCAGGTACAGGCCGCTGTTTTTTACATACTGGAAGCTATAAAACGCTTCCACCCCGGCCAGCATCAGCACCACCAGCCCCAGCAGCAGGCCGCGGCGCGCGCCCAGCCGGCCGCACAGCAGGCGGCACAGCACGCCCAGCGCCCCCACCGCCGCCAGCGACTGCACGGCGTACAGCCAGTTAAAGCCGGGGACCAGCGCGTACAGCGGCTTGAGCAGCCAGCCGACGGCGATGTTTATGTACACAAGGTATTGGGTGTCCGGCCCGTAGGCGCCGGCGGCAATGTTAGACAGGATCGCGTCGTCGTTTACTTCGTACCGCACGCCAAAAACCAGCCACACCAGCGCGTACACCGCGCAGGGCAGCAGCCACGGGGCCAGCGCGCGCACGGCCCGGCGCTTTGGGCGCGCCGGCGGCGCGTAGGCGGCCTGCGTGCCGCTGCGTTCCATTACAAGTTCCATTCCGTGCGCCCCTCCCGGCATTTTTACTTCCCGCTGCTTTTTGCTGAACGTATTATTAGGCCATTATACCATACGCGGCGGCAAAATGGTAGCGCCGGCGCGGAGGGGGAAAGCCTTCCGCGCCGGCGCTTTTTGCGTTACGGCGTTATTTGGTATCGTTTGCTGCGTTCCGGCGCGCCGGGCAGGCGGCAAATTTTGGGGTCAAACCAGGGCTTCGATGACCACATAATCGGTCGAGACCCAGCCGTACAGGCCGTCGTAATAGACCAGCGTCCAGCCGGACACGGTGGAGGACATCCCCACCTGCATCACCTTGCCATCGTGGGGGGCCTGGCCCACCAGGTCGTATTCGGTGCCGGGACCGGTGCGCATATTCAGGTTGCTGTTGTCGGTATCCACCAGCAGCGTCACCCACTGGTCGGCGTTCAGGCGGATGTCCGGCTGTACGGCCAGGCCGGGCAGCTCTGCGGGCAGTTCGGGCGCGGGGGTGGGGCTGGGCGGCGTGATCGCAGCCTGGGGCGCGGGGGTGGCCGCCGGGGGCGCCGGGGTGACGGCGGGGGCCTCGGTGGGGGCCGGGGCTTCGGTAGCGGCCGGGGCTTCGGTGACGGCCGGCGCGGGGCTGGCGGCGGCCTGGCCGCCCTGGCCGCGGCGGTCCAGCAGCAAAAACGCCAGCACGATCAGCCCCAGCACGATGACCACGCCCAGCGCGGCGATGCCCAGCCACCGGGGCGGGCCGCTGCGCGGCGGCCGGGGCGCAGGCGGCGCGGCGGGCGCGGCGGGTGCGCTTTGCGGCGGCTGCTCCGCCTGTTT
>CALWNS010000164.1 GCA_944382805.1 uncultured Gemmiger sp.
CTGATGAACGCCGCCAGCGCCGAGACCGCCAAGGTCAGCGGCGGCAGCACACGCCAGGCCGGGTCCCGCTGCCAGCAGAGAACACCGCAGACAAGCGGGAAAAACAGGAAAACAAGAACGCTGTAGCGCGAATAGGTCAGCAGCGTGCCGCCCACCACCCCGGCCGCCAGCAGCAGCGCCGTGCGGTTTTTCAGGCGGCGGCGCAGGCGGCGCAGCACGCGGGCGTCGTCCGGCCCGGCAGGCAGGGGCGTTTCGGCCGCGGGGGGCGCGCCGGTTCCCGCCGCCAGGGCGGGCCATTCGGCCGCGCAGGACGGGCAGGCCGCCAGATGGGCGCGCACCAGGGCGGCGCTGTCGGCGCTGGCGACGCCGTCGGCCACGAGCGGGGCCAGGTCGCGGCAGACCGCGCAGGAAATGGCATTGGGTTCAGGTCTCATTCAACAGTCCCTCCTTCTGCAGGGTGGTTTGCAGCCAGCGGCGGGTGCGGTGTTCCAGCACCCGCGCGCTGGATTCACTGATGTTCAGTTTGGCCGCGATCTCGGCGTAGGAATACCCGGCGGCGCGCAGCCGCACGACGCGTTCGGCCGGCGGGCCTTTTTCGTCCAGCAGCGCCTGCACGCGGGCCAGGGCCTGGCGGGCGGCGGTGCTTTCGGCCAGGCGGTCGTCCTGCGTTATGCCGAGCAGATCGTCATACGGCAGCGTCTCGTGGCGGCGGCGCAGGTCCTCGCGCCAGACGTTGCGCGCCAGACCGAACAGCCATGCCTTGACCGGGCCGCCGTGCCAGCCGCCCGCGCACTGGATGGCGCGCAGGAAGGTATCGCTGAGAAGGTCCTCGGCGCGGTCGGCGTTATGGCAGAGGGCGCAGAGATAGCGGTAGAGTTCGGTGCGGTAGGTTTTGTAAAGCAATTCCAGTTCGGGCAGTTCCGCCATACGGTCGCCTCCTTTCCAGCGCGCTTACCTAAGAGTGACGTTTTATCCCCCGTTCGTTACACAAAGCGCCAAACTTTTTTGCATGCAAAAGCCGCTGCCGGGTCATTCCGGCAGCGGCTGCTTTCCTGTCCTGTTTTATTCTGCCGGGCGGGCGAAGGCCGCGGCGCGGCGGGCGTGGAGGCCGACGCTGAGCACCAGGCCGACGCCGAGATAGACCATCAGCACGCTGGAGCCGCCGGCCGAGAAGAACGGCAGCGTGACGCCGATGACCGGCAGCACCTGCAGGTTCATGCCGATGTTGATGACGCACTGCCAGAACAGTGCCGCAAACACGCCGGTGGCCAGCAGCCGCCCCAGCAGGTCCGCGCTGGCGGCGGCCGTGTGCAGTGTGCGCAGCATGATGGCAAACAGCAGCGCCAGCACGGCCAGCGCGCCCAAAAAGCCGAGCGCGTTGGCCAGGTAGCTGTAGATAAAGTCGTTCCATGCGTTGGGGATGAAGATGCTCTCATCCTGGAAAAGCCCCTGCCCGGCCAGCCCGCCGGTGCCGATGGCCATGGCCGCCTTGTTCTGCTGGTAGGCGATATCGGCCAGGGCGGGGTCCTCCGGCGTTAAAACGGCCAGGATGCGCTGGAACTGGTAGCCCTTGAGCAGGTCCGGCTTAGCCAGCAGCAGCGCCGCGCCGCCCGCCCCCGCCAGGCCCAGGCCGCCCAGCGCCAGCGGCAGCGAAAGCCCGCCCGCGAACAGCATGACCACGCCGATGCCGGCAAAGATCAGCGCGGTGCCGTCGTCGCCCTGGATGTGGATGGCCAGCACCGGCAGCGCAACGTGCAAAAGCAGCGCCAGCAGGTTGCGCGGGCGGTTGACCCGGCCGCGCACGCGCTCCAGGTGCCAGGCCAGGGTCAGGATAAAGCTGAGTTTGGCCAGTTCCGCCGGCTGGAAGGTCATGCCGCCGATGCGGTACCAGCTGTAGTTGGAGGTGCCGCCCGCATCGTAGCCGATGACCACGAACCCGGCGCGCACGTTGTGCAGCACCAGCGTGGGCAGCACCAGCCCCCAGGCAAGCACCGCGTGCAGCGGCCATGCGCGGGCCAGGGCGCGGTAATCGACGGTAGAAACGATGATGGCCAGCATCAGCCCCAGCGAACTGGCAATGAACTGCACCGAAGCCTTGTTGAGCGAACCGCCCAGCTGGCTTATGCCGACCGAGGCCAGCCCCACCACGCTGAACGCCGAACACAGCAGGCACAAAGCGAGATAGAGCGCGTCCACGCGGCGCAGATAGCGGCGGGCGAGCGTGAGCATGGCGGGGCCTCCTTTGCGGAAATTTTGCAGGGTCACGCCCTTATTATAGCGCGGCGCGGCGCTTTTTGCCACCGGCGGGGCAAAAGTTTTACAATATTGTTATCCCTTGGGGGCGCCGCGGTTTGCGAAACGCCGCCGCCTGTTGTATAATAGGGGCAGATCCGTATGATTAAGGAGTATGCGCCATGCAGCAGGTTATGACCCATTCCCGCGCCGAGACGGTGGCCCTGGGGCGGCGGCTGGCCGCGCGGCTGGCCCCCGGCACGGTGGTGGCTTTTACCGGCGGGCTGGGCGCGGGCAAAACGGCGTTCTGCCAGGGCCTGGCCGAAGGGCTGGGCTGCACCGACCCGGTATCCAGCCCGACGTTCGCCATCGTCAACTATTACCGCGGGCCGCGGCCGCTGGCCCACTTTGATCTGTACCGCGTCCACACCGAGGCCGACCTGGCCGCCGCCGGCTTTTACGATTACCTGGACGGCGGGGCCGTTGTGGCCGCCGAATGGAGCGAGAACTGCGCCGACGCCCTGGCCGCCGAGGACCCGGTGCGCGTACACATCGAGCGCGTGGACGAGACCACGCGGCGCATCACGATCGAAAACTGCGCGCTGTAAAGGAGCCTGCCATGAACATACTTGCCATTGACGCCGCGGGCAAAACAGCCGCGGTGGCCGTTATGCGCGACGATACCCTGCTGTACGAGGCCGCGGCCAACAACGGCCTGACCCACAGCGAGACGCTGCTGCCCATGGCGGACGCCGCGCTGCGGGCCTGCGCTTTGCGCTGCGCGGACATTGACGTATACGGCGTGACGGCCGGGCCGGGCAGCTTTACGGGGCTGCGCATCGGGCTGGCGGCCGTCAAGGGCATGGCCCTGCCGCGGCAGACCCCCTGCGCCGGCGTGTCCACGCTGGAGGCGCTGGCCTGCGGGCTGGCGGGCGCGGGCACCGTGATCGGCGCGCTGGACGCCCGCCGCGGCCAGGTGTACTGGGCGGCGTTCGACCTGGAGAGCCACGCGCGCCTGACCCCGGACGCGGCCGCCCCGGCCGAAAGCCTGGAAAATTTTGTTTTTGCCTGCAAAAAACCGCTGATTTTTGTTGGCGATGGCGCTTTCCTGTGTTACAATAGGTTCAAGGACGTTCCCGGCGTTCTGCCCTGCCCGCAGCCGCTGTGCGTGCTGCGGGGCGCGGGCGTGGCGCTGGCCGCCCGCCGGGCCGCGCTGGCCGGGCAGACCGTGCCGCCGGCGGCGCTGCTGCCGGACTACCACCGCCTGAGCCAGGCGGAGCGGGAACGCAAAGCGCGCGAACAAAGCGCGCAGGAACAGCAAAACTAAGGAGTTTTGGCATGAAAGATCAGCATACTGCGCCCATTGCGCTGGCGGCCGACCACGGCGGCTACGCGCTGAAAGAAGCCATAAAGACCCACCTGGCGGAGCGGGGCGTCCCGTTTGAGGATTTTGGCACCGACAGCGACGCCAGCTGCGATTACCCCGACTATGCCGTGCCCGCCTGCGAGGCGGTCACCGCGGGCCGCTGCGCGGCGGCGGTGCTGTGCTGCGGCACCGGCGTGGGGATGTCGCTGGCCGCCAACAAGGTGCGGGGCATCCGCGCCTGCTGCTGCAGCGAGACGTTCAGCGCCGAGTACACCCGCCGCCACAACGACGCCAACGCCCTGTGCCTGGGCGGGCGCGTGGTGGGCGAAGGGCTGGCGCTGCAGATCGTGGACGTGTTTTTGTCCACCCCGTTCGAGGGCGGCCGCCACACCCGCCGCGTTGAAAAAGTAATGGCGCTGGAAAACCGCTGAAGGGGCGCCTGCTTTCCCCGCCTGCGCCCGCAGGCGCATACTACACAACAGGTAAGGAGAACCACTATGAGCGTTGTAGAAATCGTTGAACATCCCCTGATCCAGCACAAGATCAGCCTGCTGCGCGACCGCAACACCGGCACCAAGGAATTCCGCGACCTGGTCAGCGAAGTGGCCATGCTGCTGTGCTACGAAGCCACCCGCGACCTGCCGACCGAGGAGGTCGAGGTCGAAACGCCCATTGCGCTGGCGCGCACCAAGGTGCTGGCCGGCCGCAAACTGGCGCTGGTGCCCATCCTGCGCGCCGGGCTGGGCATGGTGGACGGTATGCTGCGCCTGATCCCCGCCGCCAAGGTTGGGCACATCGGCCTGTACCGCAACGAGGGCACGCTGCAGCCGGTAGAGTACTACTGCAAGCTGCCCAAGGACATTGCCGAGCGCGAAGTGATGGTGCTGGACCCGATTCTGGCCACCGGCGGCAGCGCCACCGACGCTATTTCGCTGATCAAAAAGCGCGGCGCCAAGCACATCAAGTTCATCGCCCTGCTGGCCGCGCCGGAGGGCATGAAAGCCCTGCATGAAGCCCACCCCGACGTGGACATTTATGTGGGCGCGCTGGACGAACGCCTGAACGCCCAGGGCTACATCGTGCCCGGCCTGGGCGACGCCGGCGACCGCATTTTCGGCACCAAGTAAGCTGTTCCCCGCTTTTTCCCGCCCCGCCGCAGCCGCCTGCGGCGGGGTTCTTTGGTAAATCCATCCAGCCGCAAAAAGAGGCGCGCCCTGATCTATCTGTCCGAATTTTACTTCCCCGGCGAGGACCGGGAGTGGAACTTTTTCGTCCGCCAGCAGCGCACCTGCTACGACAGCTACTACCCGTTCCAGCTGTTCCCGCCGCGCGGGCTGCACGCGCTGGAACTGGCCGATGTGACCGTTTTGTACGGCGGCAACGGTTCCGGCAAGACGACCGCGCTCAACGTGATGGCCGAAACGCTGCGCCTGCAGCGCTTTACGCCGTTCAACACGACCCCTTTTTTCCCCGATTACTGCCGCCTGTGCAGCGCGCACACGCTGCACGAGCCGCCGGCGGGCAGCTGCATTTTGACCAGCGACGATGTGTTTGACACCATGATGGACCTGCGCGCGATCAACGAGGGGCTGGACCGCCGGCGGGACGAGCTGATCGAGGAGGCGCGCGACGCGCGCTACGCCCGCTTCCGGCTGCACAGCCTGGACGATTACGACCGGCTCAAACAGGTGGCCGAAGCCAGGCGCACCAGCCAGAGCCGGTACGCCAAGGCGCGGCTGATGCACAGTGTGCGCACCCATTCCAACGGCGAGAGCGCGTTTTTGTTTTTTACGCAGCGCATCCGCCCCGGCGCGCTGTACCTGCTGGACGAGCCGGAAAACAGCCTGGCCCCCGCCCGCCAGCGGGAGCTGGCACAGTTTTTGGGCGATGCGGCGCGGTTCGACCGCTGCCAGTTCGTGATCGCCACCCATTCTCCGTTTTTGCTGGGGCTGCCCGGCGCGCGGGTGTACGACCTGGACAGCGCGCCGGTGCGCCCACGCCGCTGGACCGAGCTGCCCGGCGTGCGGGCGACCTACGAGTTTTTCCGCGACCATGCCGCAGAGTTTGCGGACGAATGAAAGGAGGCGCGCCGATGGCGGCCAAGACGATCTGCCAGGGCCAAACGCTGGAAAACCTGCCGGCCGAAGCGCTGGACGGCGCCGAGTTCCGCGACTGCACCTTTGCGGCCTGCCGCTGGCAGGGCGCGCGGGTAAGCGGGGCGGCTTTTGTGGACTGCCGCTTTGTGCGCTGCCAGCTTTCCGGCGTGGTGTTCAGCTTTTGCCAGATGCGGGACGCGGTGATGGAAAACTGCGCGTTCCGCGGCATCGCCTGGGGCGGGCTGACCGGGCGCAGCGCCGTGGTGCAGCCGTTTGCGGCGCTTGAAAATTGCAGCTTCCAGTACTGCGATTTTTCCGGCCTGGCGCTGGCGGGGTTCGATTTTTCCGCCTGCCAGTTCCGCGAATGCGTGTTTGACGACTGCGCGCTGGCCGGGGCGGATTTTTCCGGCGCGGCGCTGGGGCGCACGGCCTTTACGCGCTGCGACCTGCAAAAAGCCGATTTCCGCCGCGCCGAAGGCTACGCCATCGACCCCGCCGCCAACAAACTGAAAGGCGCGCGGTTCTGCTTCCCCGATGTGGTGGCCCTGCTGGAGGGAACGGGGATCAAGATCGAGTAGGGCGCGGCGCTGCCGCACAAAAGTTTACGCCCGGCGTTGCGCAAAGAACGCCGGGCGTTTGGTGTTGTTAGGGTTCCGGGCCGTCGTCGAACTCGTTCGCGTCGCTTTCCGCGGGCGTGACGCCCGTTGCCCGGACGAACGCCTGCAAAAAGGCTTCGTTGTCGGCGTAGGTCAGCGGGATATCGACCCAGCGGGCGGCCGGGGTCCCGTCGGCGCGGGTAAGGTATTCCCGCCGGCGGTGTACCATCCCGTTTGCGTTATAGTCGGTATCCGTGCCGCCGGCCAGCACCAGCAGCGTTTGCAGCTTGCGGTACACCACCGCGCGCCGCACCAGCCCGTAGGGCACCGTGTGTTCGTGCCGGCGGCGGGGCGCGCTTTCCAGGCGGTTGACGTAGGTGTAGACCAGGCGGTCCTGTTCAAACGCCAGCGTATCCCCGTAACGGCCCGCGCCGGCGGGCAGGGCGCCGAAGCGGTCGTTTTTGCAGCGCAGGATCGCGACAGGCGCCAGGACGACGCACGGCAGCAGCACGGCGATCATCACGCTTTGCACCAGGGCGAAGCCCGTCTCCTGCTTATCAAAGATCAGGACAAGGGCCGCCAGGACGCAGGGCACCAGCACGGCCAGCAAGACCGCGCGCACCCGCTTGGGCTTTTCCTCCAACCAGAGGGCGCTTTGCTTGTACACGGTGCGGTCGTAGCGCCGCTGGGCGGCTTTGTCGCTGGAAAAAGTCGTCATGGTGCGCCCCCCTCACCCCTTTTGGGAATAATCCCGCGCGCCGTAGATCGCCGTGCCGATGCGCACGATGGTGGCGCCCTCCTCGATGGCGGCGGCGTAGTCGCCGCTCATGCCCATCGAAAGCGTGTCCGGCACGGCGCAGGCATAGCGCCGGGCCTGCAGGGCAGCCAAAAGCTCGCGCATGGCCGCAAAAAAGCGGCGGGTCTCTTCCGGCGCGGCATCGGCCGGCGGGATGGCCATCAGCCCGCGCAGGCGCAGGTGGGCGGCGGCTTCGGCGGCTTCGGCCAGCGGCCACAGGCTTTCGGGCGAAACGCCGCTTTTGCTGGCCTCGGCCCCGATGTTCACCTCGACCAGAATATCCTGCACAAGGCCGGCGCGGGCGGCGGCCGCCTCGATCTTTTGCAGCAGGCGCAGGCTGTCCACGCTTTCGATCATGGCCGCGCGGCCCACCACCTTGTTGACCTTGTTGGTCTGCAAATGGCCGATGAAATGCCCCGGCTTGCCGGCATAGGCGCCGGCGTCGGTCTTTTCGACCAGCTCCTGCACATGGTTTTCGCCAAACAGGTCGATGGCCAGGTCCGCGCTGGCGCGCACCTCCGCGACCGTGCGGGTCTTGCAGGCGGCGCACAGGCGCACTTCGGCCGGGTCGCGGCCGGCGCGGCGGGCGGCTTCGGCCATCGTTTGGCGGATGGCGGCCACATTTTCGGCCATCTGGGCCAGGGTAGCTTTGTCCGGCATAGTTACATCTCCTGATATACGGCGCGCGCCCCGCCGATATAAGGCGGGCGGGTGCGGGCGCACAGAATGTTGGCCTGGCCGATCCGGCTAAGGGCAAGCCGCACCGGCACGGCCACGCGGCGCAGGTGCATCCCGATCAGCGTGCCGCCGATGTCGATGCCGGCCGCGGCGCGGACCTCCTCCACCAGGACGGGGTCGCGGAAAGCCCGCCAGCAGCTGGTGGCCCAGCTGCCGCCCGCATGGGGCTGCGGCACGGCGTTGACCTGCATATAGCCGCAGCGCTCGGCCGCGGCGCGCTCCAGCACGATGGCGCGGTTCAGGTGCTCGCAGCACTGGGCGGCCAGGTAGACGCCCTTTTCGGCCAGCACGGGGGCCGCGCCGGCCAGCACGGCCGCGGCGGCCTCCATGCTGCTGTCCTTGCCGATATGCCCGCCCACGATCTCGCTGCTGGAACAGCCGATGACAAAGATATCCCCCGCGCGCAGCCCGGCCGCCCCCAGCAGTTCGGTGACGGCCTGGCGGGTCTCGGCCGTGATGCGGGCGGTATCCGGCGCGGTTTCGGTCTTGTTCATAAAGGGTCCTCTCCTTCCCTGTTTCTTCCATTATAGCACGGCTGTCAAAGCCTTTTGCGCCCCCGGCAGCACAAAAGCCCGCTTTGCAGCGGGCTTTTGTGCATAGAGGGGTGGGAAAGTATATAAAGGTCAGTGAATGTCTTTGTTATGGTTAGTATTATACATATTTTATAAAAAATGTCAAACCGGGGCCTTGTATTTTTGTTTTCTTTTTATTATAATAAGGCCGTATCCACTTTATTTAATTCAGCGCGGCGGCGGCAAACGGCCGTTTGCCGGCCCTTGCTTTTCCGCACAAAGGAAAAACGCTTCATTTTATTTTTTTGTATGCTTTGCATAAATACAAAGGAACGGAGGGGTCCCGCGTGGACGAGCTGGACCGAAAAATCATCCTGCTGATGCAGCAAAACGCGCGTATGCCCGTGAAAGAGATCGCGCAGAAGATCAACCTGACCAGCCCGGCCGTTTCCAGCCGCATCCACCGGCTGGAGCAGGAGGGCGTGATCGGCGGGTATACGGTGCGCCTGCACCGCCCGGACGAGGCAAACCGCGTACAGGCGCTGATCTCGGTACAGACCAACGCCGGCGCGCGGGAAAAGTTTTTGGAGCTGGCGCAGGCCGACCCCGATGTGACCCAGTGCTACCGCGTGACCGGCACCTACAACTATACCGTCAAGGTCAGCTGCGCGGGCATCGACGAGCTGGAGCATCTGCTGACCCGCATCCAGACGATGGGCACCACCAACACGCAGATCATCCTGGCCACCCACCTGGACCGGCCGCTCACGCTGTAAAGTTTTTTGTTTGCAAAGGAGCATCCACCCCATGTCTTTGGTTTTCTGCCCGCAGTGCGGGCTTTTGCTGCCGGCGGGGTCCACGGCCTGCCCGCGCTGCGGCCGCCCGGCCCCCGCGCCGGTCCCGGCTGTGCCGCACGCCGCCGTTCACGCCGCCCCGCACTATACCCGCGCCCCCGACCACGGCCTGCGCCTGGGCGATTACCTTGGCCCGCTGCTTTTGTTCTGCATCCCGCTTGCGGGGCTGCTGGCAGCCATGATCTGGGCCTGCGGCGGCACGGCCAGCGCCCACCGGCGCAAACTGGCACAGGCTTACCTGATCCAGCAGGTCATTTTCTGGGCCGTGGTGCTGGCGCTGGCGGTGTTTTATATGCTGGGCCTGTATATGCAGCTGCTGCAATTTTGGGCGCTTTGAACGGGAAAGGAGCCGGGGCATGAAAGCAAGCGTGATCATTCCCAATTTGAACGGCGCGGGCTGGCTGCGGGATTCCATCGAGTCCATCTGGGCGCAGACCGAGCGGGATTTTGAGCTGATCGTGGTGGACAACGGCTCCACCGACGAAAGCCTGGCCGTGGCCCGCAGCTACTGCGGCCGCCCGGGTTATACGCTGATCGAAAACAGCGGCAACACCGGGTTTTCCCACGCGGTGAACCAGGGCATCGCCATTGCCAAGGGCGAATACATCGCCCTGTTCAACAACGACGCCTTTGCCGAACCGCAGTGGCTGGCCGAGCTGCTGCGCACGGCCGAAAGCGACGCGCGCATTTTTGCCGTGAGCAGCCTGATGCTGCGCTATTACGAGCCGGAACTGGCCGACGACGCCGGCGATTACGTCACGCTGCTGGGCTTTGCCTGCAAGCGCGGCGACGGGCTGAAAGCCAGCCGCTACCACCGCCCCTGCCGCGTGTTTTCCGCCTGCGGCGGCGCGGCGCTGTACCGCAAAAGCATTCTGGACGAGATCGGCGTGTTTGACGAGCTGTTCTTTGCCTATTACGAGGATGTGGACCTGAGCTGGCGGGCCAACAACTTCGGCTACAAAAACGTGTACTGCCCCACCGCGCGCTGCCGGCATATCTGCGGGGCCACGACCGGCGCGGTGCGCTACAACCCGTTCAAGAGCATCCAGAGCGGGCGCAACAGCATTTTGCTGCCCTACAAGAATATGCCGGCCGCCATGCTGGTTTTGAACTTTGTGCCGCTGGCGCTGGGCTACCTGCTCAAGGTGCTTATGTTCCGGCTGCGCGGCTTTGGCGGCGATTACGCCAAAGGCTTTGCCGAAGCCCGCGCCGCGCTGCCGAAAGTGGACAAGCCGAAGTTCTACTGGCGCAACCTGCCCCATTACATCTGGGCGGAGGGCAGCATGATCGCCGGGCTGTTCCGCTACATCGTCTACCGCCTGCAGCGCGCGCTGAAGATCACCTGAACCCCGCAAACCCAAAAGCGCCCCTTTCCCCGGCCTGGCCGCCGGGGAAAGGGGCGCGCTGCTTTATTGCGTTTCGTTTTCCTTTTTGCCCAGCACCAGGCGGCGGAAACCTTCGCCCTGGACTTCGTTGGCCTGCAGCATGATGATAAAGCTGCCGGGGTCCAGGCGGCGGATGACCTTTTCCACCTGGTACAGCTGCTTGGAGCTGCAGGCGCACAGCACCACGTCGCGCCGGTCCTGCTTATAGCCGCCGTAGCCCTGCAGGATGGTGGAGCCGCGGTCCACCTCGCGGTCGATGGCCGCGCAGGCGGCGGGGCCGTTTTCGGTCACGATCAGGGCCAGCATACAGGAGTTAAAGCCCAGCATCATGCGGTTGATGATGAACGAGGCCAAAAAGTTGAGCAGCAGGCCGTAGATAATGGCGTCCACGTCGCGGAACACCAGGCCATTGGCCAGGATCACGGCCAGCGCCGCGCCGAAGGTCAGGTTGCCGAACGGCAGGTGCGGGTGCTTGACCTTGATGGCCATGGTGATGAAATCCACGCCGCCGGTGCTGGAGTTCTGCATATAGATCAGCGCATCGCCCATGCCCATGACCACGCCGCCGCAGACGGCAGCCAGCAGGCGGTCGCCGCCGTAGACCGGCAGCGCCGGGAGCACAAAGTCGGTAAAAAAGGCGAACAGCACCATGCAGCGCACGCTGCGCAGGAAAAAGTCCCGCCCCAGCAGTTTATAGCAGCACAGCACGATGGGCACGTTGAGCAGGATGTTGGACAGGCCGATGGGCAGCCCAAACAAGTGGTAGAGGATGGCGCCGATGCCGGCGATGCCGGTGACCGGCACCTGGGCCACCACGGCAAAACTGTAGGTGCCCAGCGCCGAGACAAAGCAGCCCAGCACTTCCAAAGCCAGATTCTTCAGGCGGTTTTCGGTCATGGGTACCCCCTTTCTTAGGGTCTCGAAACGGGTCCAAAAAAATGCCTCCCGTATGTTTAACAGGGAGGCGGTTTCGGTCACGCGCTGCGCTTGATGTTGGCCGGTTTATAGACGTTCATGGCGCTCTGGTCCAGGGCCTGTTCCAGGGTGGCGCCGGTGTCGTACAGCATCTGCTGGACTTCCTCGCCCTTCATCGCGCTGAGCAGGTCGGCGCTGGACTTGTACGCGGACAGCGATGCGGCGTCCAGCGGATCGACCGCGCACATGGCGGCGTAGCTGGTGCCCATGTTGTACACGAACCAGGTGCCGTAGCCGGCCTCCTCGATGGCTTCGGTCAGCGTGCTGCCGTAGTTTTCGATGTCCGCCGGGGTCAGCAGCTGGCTGCCCATATAGTTCACGGCCTGGGCGCTCTCCATGGTGGCGCCCAGCACTTCGTAGGCGCGGGGGGCGTATTCGCCGGCGGCCTCATACATCGAGGTATAGCGCTCGCTGCGGCCCTGCTCGGCGGTGGCCCAGCCGTTCAGGGTATCGGCGCATTCCTGGGCCAGCGCTTCGATCTCCTCGCTCTGTTCCGCGCTGGCAAAGGCGTAGGTGGCCGAGTCGAACAGCGGCAGCTGCACATAGTCCAGGTACACGCATTCGCCGGACAGGTAGTTGGTGTAATCCTCGTCGGTCAGCGGGGTCTGGCCGTTTTCGCCGTACAGCAGCGTAAGGATCTGCTCCGCCTTGGCGCTGTTGAGCAGGTAGGTCTCCAGCGACGCCTGGCCGATGCCGTTGGCCGCGTACAGATCGCCGGTCGACTCGTACAGGGCGGCGGCGGTATCGGCGGCTTCGGCGGTGGCGGTATCGTCCAGCACGCCGCCCAGCTCCGCAAACTTGGTCTCCACGGCCGCGTAGTATTGCAGGCTGCGCAGCGTCAGGCGGGCGATGTAGTCCGCGCCGTCGGTGGTGACCTCCTCATCGCCGATGGTCCCGGTACACTCGGCCTTGAGCACGGCTTTTACATCGTTGGCCGTTTCGCCGGTGGCCAGGTCGGCGTCGCCGGCGGCGGTGCTGTAGGCGTTATACTGGGCCAGCAGGTAGATGCCGGCGGGGATCTCCACCCCGCCGATGCTGCCCACCGTCGCCGGGGTGGTAAGCGCACAGCCGGAGGCGGACAGCGCCATGACCAGCGCCAGTCCCAGGCTGAGGAATTTTGCACGCAAAGAATTCATTGAAAACAAACGCTCCTTTTATGGAACGCCGGCCCGCGGCCGGCCCTCCCCTGTCTTTCACTGCGCAGCGCGCATATGAAAGCATTATACCGCGTTCGCCCGCCATTTGCAAGGAAGTTCAAGGTATTCTCACAATTTGGGCCGGCAGCGGCAAAAAACCGCCCCGGTTTTACCGGGGCGGTGCGCGTGTTTGGGGGAAGGTTTACTTTTTATACGCAAAGTCCGGGATGCCGGTCCAGCGCATACGGAAGTAATGCGCGGCCAGCTTGGGCTTGCGGTCGCGGGTGAACAGGCCCTTTTTGTTGCCCTGGACGCGCAGCAGGCTCTGGCTGGTGGCGAAATCGGCAAAGTTCCACACCTGTTCGCCGACCACAAAGTCGTAGTCGTCAAAGGCTTCGACGTTCATCTTGTAGTAATCCAGCTGGTATTCCTCGGTGTACATCACGGGGGTGGTGTCGTGCAGGCCCATCACGGTGTCGGCGCCGAATTCGGTAAAGATCAGCGGCTTGCCGATCTTGGCCCAGGCGTCCAGCTCGGCGCGCAGCGCCTTTTCGGAAAAGCGCAGGTCCGGGCCGCCGAAATACCAGCCGTAATAGCGGTTCAGGCAGATGACGTCCGCCAGCTGGGAGGCGCAGTCCGCCTCCGGCGCAGCGCCGGACTGCACGTCGATCAGCGTGCAGGGGCGGTTCTGCGGGTCCAGCTCGTGGGCCAGCGCGAACAGCGGGGCAAAGTAGTCGTACGCGCCTTCGCCGGTGGAATCCGGCTCGTTGGCAATGCTCCACATGACCACGCAGGCGTGGTTCTTGTCGCGGTCGATCAGATCGCGGATGACCTGCTTGTGGTGCTCCTGCGTCTGCACGCCGTGCTCTTTGTCAAAGGTGCCGATGGGCTGGCCGTTGAAGTTCGCGCCGCCGCCGAACTTGAGGTTGACGCCCACGGCGGTCGTTTCGTCGATCACGACAAAGCCCTCTTCGTCGCACAGGCGCATCATCTCCTCGCTGTAGGGGTAGTGGCTGGTGCGGAAGCTGTTCGCGCCCTGCCACTTCATCAGCGACATATCCTTGGTGTTCATGGCCAGGTTCTGGCCGCGCCCGTTGGGGAAGGTATCCTCGTGGCGGCCGTAGCCCTTGAAATAGAACGGCTTTTCGTTGATGAGGAACTTGGTGCCCTCCACCCGCACGGTGCGCACGCCGTAGGGCAGGGTGTACACGTCGTTGGCAAAATGTACGCGGATGTCATACAGGTAGGCGTTCAGCGGCTGCCACAGGCGCACGTTTTTGATCTCCAGCGCGCCGGCGGGGCCGGCGGCTTCGGCCACTTTGGCGCCGCCGCGCTCCCACACTTCCACGCGGCAGTCGCCCGCGCCCACGGTGTCCACCTTGTACAGCAGGCGGGCGTCGGCGCCGTGGACTTCGGGCACCACGGTGATGTCGGCAATATAGTCTTTGGGCGTGGTGTAGATCTTGACCGGGCGGGTGATGCCCGCATAGTTAAAGAAGTCGAAGTTCGGGTTGTGCTTGCCGTTGCCGGGCGCGCCCATGCCGCCGGTCATGCCGCCCAGCATACTGCCCGGCGTGCCCACCGGCAGGGTGGTGTAGTCGATGGTGTTGTCCACCGCGATGGTCAGCAGGTTGTCCTGGCCGTCGCGCAGCGCGTCGGTGATCTCGACCTCGAACGGCAAAAAGCCGCAGCGGTGTTCGCACAGCAGCGCGCCGTTCAGGTAGACCTTGGCGTGGTGGGTCACGGCGTCGCAGCGCAGCATCACGCGCTGGGTCCTGGCAAAGGCCGGCAGCGAGATGGGCCGCTGGTAGAACACCCAGCCGTCATGGTCGCGGAAGTCGACGCCCTCCTTCAGGTCGTTGTAAGAGGCCGGCACCGGCATGGTCATGGGGTCTTGCAGGGGGGCTTTGTACCATTCCTGCGCAAAGCCGCTGCCATCGTCCAGTTTGAAGTCCCACACGCCGCTTAAATCGCACAGCAGGCGGGAGGGGGTCAAAATCGGGTAAAGCATGGTCGTTCATCCTTTCGTCTCGCAGTTTTTGCAAAGCGAAGCTCCGGCACAAACCGCTGCGCCGGAAGATCGTTACTACCAGTATAAACGATGGCATGGCTTTTGGCAAGGGTGACAAATTCTTTATATATGCCGCACAAATTCTGGTCAAAACGACCGATGCGGGCGTGTTACAGCCGCAGGCTCATATAATCGAACGGGATGTCCCGCCCCTCCATGCGGAAAAAGGCGGGGTGCGTGCCCAGCTTGACAAAGCCGAACTTTTCGTACAGGTGGATGGCGGCGGCATTATCGCTGCGCACCTGCAGGTCCAGCACCGCAAAGCCGTTCGACCGCGCAAAGTCGATCAGCGCCCGCAGCAGCTGCCCACCCAGGCCCCGGTTCCAGTATTCCCGCCGCACGGCCAGGCTGAACTCGCCGCGGTGGCGCATCCGGCGCGGCAGGCGGGCCAGGGTGGCGTTGCCCACGATCTGCCCGCCGCATCTGGCCAGCAGGTAGACCCCGTCCGGCGTGTCCTGCCACTGCGCCAGGTAGGCGGCTTCGTCCTGCACCGAAAACGGCAGGCCCTCGGCGCCAAAGGTCAGGTTGTCGCTTTCGCCGCCGATCTGGCGCACAAATCCGAGCAGGGCGGCCGCATCGGACGGGCGCGCTTTTTCGATCGTAAATTCCATATGTTTTCTCCTTTTATTC
>CALWNS010000165.1 GCA_944382805.1 uncultured Gemmiger sp.
CGAACAGGTGGCCGCCGCCATCTATGCCCTGTGTACCGGCGCGGTGCGCGAGCCGCTTCCTGGCTGAACGCGGGGCGTTTGCCGCGGCGGGGACGTTTGCGGGACGATGCGAGCATCGTCCCCTACATTGCGCACAGGTAACACGCGGCAAAATTTTTGCGCCCGGCGTAAAGGGTGTTTGTAGGGGAGGGATTTATCCCTCCCGCGAACCTTGCCGCAACCGCCACGTCCCCGGAACGGTCAAGACCGTTCCCTACAAACCAAGGCGAACGCTCTACGGAACGGCCACGGGCGTACATATTATTTGTAGGGGAGGGATTTATCCCTCCCGCGGGCGTTGCGGCGGCCGTTACGTTTGCGGGACGATGCGAGCATCGTCCCCTACATTTCGCACAGGTAACACGCGGCAAAATTTTTGCGCCCGGCGTAAAGGCTATGTGTAGGGCGGGCGTTCACGCCCGCCGCACCGATGATATTTTCCAAAATATCGGCGTTCCCCATTTTTGAATTTTTCCAAGGTGCGGCGGGCGAAATCGCCCGCCCTACGGGGCAAGGGGAAAGCTCTATGCAAGGGTCACAGGCGTATAGATTATTCGTAGGGGAGGGATTTATCCCTCCCGCGGGCGTTGCGGTAACCTGTACGTTCGCGGGGCGATGCAAGCATCGTCCCCTACAGGGCACGGGCGCCGCGCGGGGCAGCATTTTGCGCGGGGGTGCGGTTGTTTTACAGGGTCACGCCGTCCTTAAAGATCGCGATCTCGCGGAAGTTGCCGGCTTCGGCGCGGGTCTGGCGGCCGCCGGCGACCTGCAGCACAAGGTCATACAGGTCCTGCGCCGTTTCGTCGATCGTTTTGGCGCCGTCCGCAATGACGCCGGCGTTGAAATCGATCCAGTTCGCTTTTTTGGCTGCCAGCGCCGAATTTGTGCTGATCTTAAGCGTGGGGGCCGGCGCGCCGAACGGGGTGCCCCGCCCGGTCGAAAACAGGATCAAATGCGCGCCGGCCGCCGTCAGCGCCGTGGCCGAGACAAGGTCGTTGCCGGGGCCGCTGAGCAGGTTCAGCCCCTTTGCCTTGACCGCTTCGCCGTAGCCGATCACGTCCGCGATCGGGGCCGTGCCGCCCTTTTGCACGCAGCCGCAGCTTTTGTCCTCCAGCGTTGTGATGCCGCCCTGCTTGTTGCCGGGGCTGGGGTTTTCGTAAACGGCCTCGCCGTGCGAAAGGAAGTATTCCTTAAAGCCGTTGATCATGTCCACCGCCTTGCGGAACACCGTCTCGTTTACACAGCGGTCGAGCAAAAAGCCCTCGCCGCCGAACATTTCCGGCACCTCGGTCAGCACGGTGGAACCGCCGCGCGCGCAGAGCATATCGGAAAAGCGGCCGATGGCCGGGTTGGCCGTAATGCCGGAAAGCCCGTCCGAACCGCCGCACTTCATGCCGACGACCAGTTCGCCGGCCGGGATCGGCGCGCGCGCAAACTGCCCCGCATACGCCGCCAGCTGCCGCAGCAGGCTGCGGCCGGCGGCCAGTTCGTCCCCCACCTGCTGGCAGGTCAGGAACTTGACGCGGTCCGGGTCAAAGGGGCCGAGTTCCTCCAAAAACTGCTCCCGCGTCAGGTTTTCGCACCCCAGCGAGAGCACCAGCACGCCGCCGGCGTTGGGGTGGCGGGCCAGCGCCGCCAGCAGCCTGCGGGTCTGCGCATGGTCGGCCCCGGTCTGGGAGCAGCCGTAGGGGTGCGGGAAGGCGTACAGCCCTTCCACGCTGCCGGCCACAAGGTCCTGGTTTTCCCGCACGAGCGCCTTGGCCACATCGTTGACGCAGCCGACGGTCGGCAGGATCCAAAGTTCGTTGCGGATCGCGGCGCGGCCGTCCCGCCGGCGGTAGCCCATAAAGGTCTCGGCCGGCACCGGGGCCGGCGGATGCAGGTCGGGGGTGTAGGCGTAGGTCACCTCGCCCGAAAGGTTCGTTTTTACGTTGTGGGTATGCAGCCAGGCGCCGGGGCCGGCATCGGCCGTCATGCGGCCGATCGGGAAGCCGTACTTGACGACGTTCTCGCCGGCCTTGAGCGCCCGGACGGACATTTTGTGCCCCTGGGGGATGTCCTCGGCCGCCGTGATGCAGCCGACGCCCGGCACTTCGACCGCAGCGCCCGCCTGGATCGGCTGCAGGGCCACCACGACGTTATCCGCCGGGTCGATACGAATGGTAAGAGGCATGGGGAACTCCTTTTCCTTGCAGCTTCCTTACAGCACGCTGGCAAACGCCGCCCTGCTCCCCTTTTGGCGGATCAGGGCCAGGTTTTTCACCGTTGCTTCCTCAAAGCCCGGCACCCGGGTCAGGTCGCGGCCCCACATCCGCGTATCGGTCATGACGGCGCGGACCAGCGCCGGGATCTCGTCCGCATGGTGGGCGGCGTAGAATTCCAGCACCCAGCGGTCATCGCTGATCGTATAGGTGTTGCCGGCCGGCCGCCGGGCGATGAAGCCCGCTTCGGTCAGTCCCTGGAGGTCGCTGGTATAAAACGCCAGATAAGCCGCAAAGCTCATGGCCAGGCAGGGCGGCAGCGCGCCGTTCGCCCCGACATATTCCAGCAGGCTCGGCATATTGCGGGCGCGCCACTTGGCGGTCGAGTTCAGCGAGATGCTCAGCAGCTCGTGGTCAACGAACGGGTTGTTGAACCGGTCCTCGACCGCCGCGGCGAACTGCAGGCAGTCCTGCTTGTCCAGCGGCAGGATGGGCACGACCTCTTCGCGCAGCATTTTGTTCATAAAGCCGCGGAACGTATCGTCGCACATACAGTCGCGCACGATGTCCAGCCCGGCCAGATATGCGCCCAGCACAAACCCGGTATGCGCGCCGTTCAAAATGCGCACCTTGCGCTTTTTGTAGGGGGTCACATCGGGCACGACCGGGCAGTTCAGGCCCGCCGCCTTGAACGGCAGGCGGTCGGCCAGCCAGGCGGGGCCTTCGATGTTCCAGACGCCGAAGATCTCGCCCACGTCGATCAGTTGGTCGTGGTAGCCGTTCTCGGCGTCCAGGCGGGCGGCCTCGGCGGCGTCCCGGATGCGCCCGGGCACGATGCGGTCCACCAGCGTGGAGCAGAAAAGGCACTGTTCGTTGACCCAGGCGCGGAACTCTTCGCCCAGCGCCCACTGGTCGATATAGCGGCTGACGCACTTTTGCAGTTCTTTGCCGTTATTGTCGATCAGCTCGCAGGAAAGAATGATAACGCCGGGCTTGCCGGCGCGCCAGCGGGCCAGCAGCACCTGGGTCAGCTTGGCCGGGAAAGGGGCGGGCGGGCAGTCGCCCGGCTGGCAGGCCGGGTCGTAGACGATGCCGGCCTCGGTCGTATTGGAGACGATGTATTCCAGGTCGTCCGATACGGCCACGGCCATCATGGCGTCGTAATCAGCCTTTTCGTAGGGGTTCAGGCAGCGGGAAACGCTGGAGATGACCCGCTTTTGGTCGACCTTCCCGCCATCTTGCCGCCCGCGCAGGTAGAGCGTGTACAGCCCCTGCTGGGCGTTGATCTGTGCGGCAAGCCCCGGCGCGATCGGCTGCACAAGGCAGCATTTCCCGTTCCAGCCGGTTTTTTCGTTCGCAACGTCAAACCAATAATCGACGAAAGCGCGCAGGAAGTTCCCTTCCCCGAATTGCAGGACCTTTTCGGGCGCGTGGGGCAGAATGTACCCCGCATACCCGGACTGCCTGAGGACCTCGTAGTTCAAAGTTTCCATTCTGGACGCTCCTTCCCCCATATGGGCGCGGCGCCGGCTGCGCCCGGCCTGTTTCAGTTGCCTTTATTCTAGTTCCTTTGCCCCGCCGCGTCAAGCACCCCGCGCCGGGCGGCGGCAAAATCCCTTGTTCAAAGCGGGACGCGTTGCAGTTTTGCAGCGCGCCCGTTTTGCGTATAAACGGCCTGCCGGCGGGCCACAATCCCGATATAAAGGAGGGACGCTTATGCAGAAACTGACCATCTGTTCCGTTGCCGGGCGCGAGATTTTGGACTCCCGCGGCAACCCGACC
>CALWNS010000166.1 GCA_944382805.1 uncultured Gemmiger sp.
AGCAGATCTTTTTGCGCAGCCTGGCCACCAAGCTGGCCTTTTTGGCCGTCAAGGGCGGCCTGCGCGACCTCAAGCACATGATGGATTCCGAGGAGGTCGGCGGCGCGCCGCTGCTGGGCGCGGCCAAGCCCGTTATCAAGGCGCACGGTTCCAGCAAGGCCAAGGGCATCAAAAACGCGATCCGCCAGGCCCGCCTGTGCGTGGAAAACGATTTGTGCGGCACCATGCAGAAAGCGCTGGACGAAACGCTGGCCGCTGCCGCCGAAACCGCGCCGCAGGCATAAATTTTAGAGCGAGGTGTTCCCATGTCCAACCGCAGCCTGGAACAGCTGCAGCAGGCGCTGCACTACCAGTTCAAGGAGCCGGCGCTGCTGCGCATCGCCATGACCCATTCCAGCTACGCCAACGAGTCCAAAGTGCCCACCCAGTTCAACGAACGGCTGGAATTTTTGGGCGACAGCGTGCTTTCGGTGGTGGTGGCCGACTACCTGTTCCACCACAGCACCCGCCCGGAGGGCGAATTGACCCGGATGCGCGCCTCCCTTGTATCCGAGGAGGCGCTGTTCGCCTTTGCCAAACAGATCGACCTGGGGCGCTACCTGCGCCTGGGCCACGGCGAGGAGCTCAGCGGCGGGCGCGAGCGCCCCAGCGTCGTTTCCGATGCGTTCGAAGCGCTGATCGCCGCGCTGTACCTGGACGGCGGCATCGAGGCCGCCCGCGCCTTTATCCTGCCCTTTATCACCGAGGGCGCCACCGCGGCCGAGGACTACAAGACCCGCCTGCAGGAGCTGGTGCAGGAGCGCCCCGGCGCGCAGCTGCACTACGCCGTGGTGGGGGAGAGCGGCCCCGACCACGACAAGACCTTTATGGTGGAAGTCTCGCTGGACGGCGCGGCCCTGGCCCGCGGCGAGGGCCGCAGCAAAAAGGCCGCCGAGCAGCAGGCCGCCCGCGCGGCGCTGGAACGGCTTGGCCGCGGCCAATAAACGGAAAGGTTCCCCTATGCGACTGAAAGAACTGGAGATCCAAGGGTTCAAATCCTTCCCGGACCGTACCCGCATCGCCATCGGCGCCGGCATCACCGGCGTGGTGGGGCCGAACGGTTCGGGCAAAAGCAATATTTCGGACGCCATCCGCTGGGTCATGGGCGAGACCAGCTCCAAGCAGCTGCGCGGCGCCGGCAAGATGGAGGACGTCATTTTCGGCGGCACCCAGACCCGCGGGGCCATGGGCTACGCCGCCGTCAGCCTGACCATCGACAACGCCGACCACGGCCTGGCCATGGACGCCGACGAGGTGACCATCGGCCGCCGCTACTACCGCAGCGGCGAGAGCGAGTACACCATCAACGGCCAGAACGTGCGCCTGAAGGACGTGTACGAGCTGCTGCTGGACACCGGCCTGGGCCGCGACGGCTACGCCATCGTGGGCCAGGGGCGCATCGCGGCCATCGTGGGCGCCAAATCGACCGAGCGGCGCGAGACGTTCGAGGAAGCCTCCGGCATTGCGCGCTACCGCTACCGCAAAAACGAGGCCGAGCGCCGCCTGGCCGCGGCCGAGGACAACCTTTCGCGCCTGCGCGATATTCTGGGCGAGCTGGAAAGCCGCGTCGGCCCGCTGAAGCGCGACAGCGAAAAAGCGCAGAAATTTTTGGAATATTCCGACCGGCGCAAGGCGCTGGAGGTCACCCTGTGGGTGGATTCCATCCGCCGCGCGCAGGATTCCGTGCGCGACCAGCAGCGCCGCTACGAGGCGGCCGAAGCCGACTACGCGCGCCTGTCCCGCCAGCTGGACGAATACGACGCCCGCACCGAGTCCCTGCGCGCCGAAGCGCAGCAGCTGATGCTGGCCGTGGAGGAGCAGAACGCCGGCATCCGCGCGCTGACCGAATCAGCCGCCGGCGCCGACAGCCGCCTGGCCGTGCTGCAAAACGAGAACGAGCACGCCCGCGCCCAGATCGCGGAGGCCAAGGCCGAGCTGGCCCGCGCCGGCGAAGGCGCGCGCGGCATCGAGAACGAGGCCGCCGGCCACCGCGCGGCCATCGGGGAACTGCAGGCCGCCGTGCAAAAGGCCGAAGCGGACATTGCCGCCCTGCGCGCGCAGATGACCGAACTGGAACAAAAAGCGCTGCACAGCGGCCAGCGGCAGGACGTGCTGAACGCCGCCATGGCCCGCCTGCAGGAGAGCGCCACCGCCATGAAGGTGCGCGCCGCCGCGCTGGACACCGCGCTGGAAGCCGCGAACGGCCGGCTGGACGCGCTGTCCACCCAGGCCGGCGCGGCGGCGGCCGCCGCCGAAAAACTGCGCGGGGAGCGCGCCGCCGCGGCCGAAGCCCTGCGCGGGGCCGAGGACGCCGTGACCCGCTGCGACAACATCAAAAGCGGCCTGAACCTCAAGCTGGAAAGCCGCCGCCGCCAGCAGGCCGCCGCGGCCGAAGCGCTGCAAAAAGCCGACCGCGAACGCTCGAACGCCGCCCAGCGCATCCGCATCCTGGAGGACCTGGAACGCAACCTGGACGGCTACCAGCAGAGCGTCAAGACCGTGATGCGCGCCGCCGCGGCCCACCGCCTGCGCGGGGTCATCGGCCCGGTGGCCGGCATCCTGACCGTGCGCAAGGGCTGCGACACGGCCATCGAGACCGCGCTGGGCTTTGCTTTGCAGAACATCGTGGTCGAGGACGAGCGCTGCGCGCGCGCCGGCATCGCGCTGCTCAAAGAGGAGCGCGCCGGCCGCGCCACCTTCCTGCCGCTGGACACCGTGCAGGGCAGCCGCTTTACCGGCCGCCTGACCGGCACGGCCGAAGTGGCCGCCGACCTGGTCGAGACCGACCCCCGCTACCGCCATATCGTGGACAACCTGCTGGGCCGCATCATCGTGGTGGACGACCTGGCCGAAGCTTCGGCCGTGGCCAAAAACCTGGGCTACCGCAACCGCATCGTCACCATGGACGGCCAGGTCATCAATGCGGGCGGCAGCTTTACGGGCGGTTCCACCGCGCGCAGCGCCGGCGTGTTCACCCGCAAGCAGGAACTGGAGGAGCTGCGCGGCAAGCTGAAAACGCTGGAGGCCCGCCGCGCCGCCGCCGAGCAGGAGGCCGCCGCCCGCAAGGCCGAGGTGGAAAACCTTTCGGCCCAGCTGGCCGGGGCCGAAAGCGAGAGCGTCAACGCCGCCGCGGCCAGGCTGCGCGCCGGGCTGGAGGTGGAACGGCTGGACGCCGCTTTGCAGGAGAGCGAAGCCGCCGCCGAAGCCCGCGGCCGGGAGATCGAGGACCTGCGCGCGCGCAGCGCCCAGGACTCCGCCGCCCGCGCCCAGGCCGAGACCGGCCGCGCCGCCGCCGAAAGCGAGCTGGCCGCCAAGGCCGAGGAACTCAAGGCCCTGGGCGAGACGGCCGGCGGCCTGACCCGCCGGCGCGAGGAACTGGCCGAAGCCCTGCGGCAGGCGCAGATGCAGCGCCTGGGGCACGAAAAGGACATCGGGCTGCACAACGCCGCGCTGGAAACGCTGCAAAGCCGCACCGGCGAAGCCCGGGCCCGCGAACGGGAACTGAACGCCGCCATCGCCGCGGCCAACGCGGCCATCGAGGCCAACGACCGCCAGGCCGCCGACATCGAGCGCGCCCGCGCCGAAAGCAAGCAGCAGATCGCCGCGGCCGAGCAGGCCATCCGCGATGCCAACGCCAAGC
>CALWNS010000167.1 GCA_944382805.1 uncultured Gemmiger sp.
ATCGACGATAAGCTCATCGCCAAAGGCCAGCAGGAGGGCACCTCCATGCAGGAGGTCGCCCGCAAGTTCGAGGCCGAATACATCAAGGATTCCGACGGCCTGAACGTCAAGGCCCCCACCGTGCGCCCGCGCGCGACCGAGCATATCGGCGAGATCATCAAGATCGTCAAGGACCTGGTCGCCTCCGGCCACGCCTACGCCGCGCGCAACGGCGACGTGTACTTCCGTGTGCGCTCCGACCCCGAGTACGGCAAGCTCAGCCACCTGAACCTGGACGACCTGGAAAGCGGCAACCGCGCGCTGCGCAGCCAGATGGACGATGACCTGAAAGAGGACCCGGCCGATTTCGCCGTGTGGAAGGCCGCCAAGCCCGGCGAACCGTTCTGGAACAGCCCCTGGGGCCACGGCCGCCCCGGCTGGCACATCGAGTGCAGCGCCATGGCCCGCAAGCACCTGGGCAAGACCATCGACCTGCACTGCGGCGGCCAGGACCTGGTGTTCCCCCACCACGAAAACGAGATCGCCCAGAGCGAATGCGCCAACGGCTGCACCTTCAGCCGCTACTGGATGCACAACGGCTTTTTGAACATCAACAACGAAAAAATGTCCAAGAGCGCGGGCAACTTCTTTACCGTGCGCGAGATCGCCCAGCGCTACGGCTACGAGCCGATCCGCTACTTTATGCTCACGGCCGGCTACCGGATGCCGCTGAACTATACGGTGGAGCTGATCGAAAGCTGCAAGGCCAGCCTGGAACGCCTGTACACCTGCCGCGAAAACCTGGACTTTGCCATCGCCCACGCCCACGGCGCCGAGACCGCGCTGGCCGAAAAGGCCGCCGCGGCCCGGCAGAAGTTCATCGCCGCGATGGAGGACGACCTGAACACGCCGGACGCGCTGGCCGCCGTGTTCGAGTTCGTCAAGGAGATCAACACCCTGTCCGACAAAGCGGACGAAGCCAGCCTGAAAGAAGCCGCCGCCGTGTTTGACGAACTGACCGGCGTGTTGGGCCTGCTGTACGAGCGCAAAACGGCCGAAGCGCCCGATGAGGTCAAGGTGCTGGTCGAACAGCGCGCCGCGGCCAAAAAGGCCAAAGACTGGGCCAAAGCCGACGCCCTGCGCGCGCAGATCGCGGCGCTGGGCTGGACCGTGACCGATACGGCCCAAGGCCCGCAGCTGAGCAAAAAGTAAACCCGCCGCCGGACCGGCGCGCCTGCCGCGCCGGTCCGCGCTTTTGGACCCCTGTGCAGGAGGAACTTGCCCATGAACGCTCGACCCAAGCGCCGCCCCAACGCCCGCCTGTGGGCCGTGCTGGCCGCCGCGCTGGCGCTGCGGCTGGCGCTGGCCGCGCTGACCGCCGGCTATGTCTATGATATGAGCTGCTTTATCGCCTGGGGCGACAGGCTGCTGGACGGCGGCCCCGCGCTGTTTTACAGCCCGGACTATTTTGCCGACTACCCGCCCGGCTACCTGCCGGTGCTGGCGCTGGTGGCGCTGGCGCGCCGCGCGCTGGGCGTGGCGGGGGACGGCCGGGTGGGCCATGCGCTGCTGGCCGTGGTGCCCGCCCTGTGCGACTGCGGCGTGGCGGCGCTGGTCTATGCCCAGGCGCGCCGCCGCCTGGGCGAAGGCCGCGCGGCGTGGTGCCTTGCGCTGTTCACGGCGTTCAGCCCGCTGTTTTTGTACGATACCGGCGTGTGGAAGCAGATCGACGGCGTGTTCATGCTGCCGCTGCTGGGCTGCTTTTTGCTGCTGGAGCGCCGCCGCTTTCTGCCCGCCGCCGCGCTGTACGGCCTGGCGCTGGCCATCAAGCCGCAGGCGCTGCTGGCCGGGCCGGTGCTGGCGGTCTGCTTTTTGGCCGGCATCGCGCAGGCCTGGGGCGGCGGCCCCCGCGCCCGCCTGCGCGCCGCCGGGCGCTGCCTGGGCGGGGCGGCCGTAGCCCTGGCCGTGCCGCTGGGCTTTGCGCTGCCGTTCTTCGGCCCCGAACGCCTGCTGGCGGGCCTGGCCGAAAAATACTTTACCACCGCCTCCGGCTACCCCTACGCTTCGGTCAACGCCTTTAACTGGCTGGCCGCGCTGGGCGGCAACTGGGCGCCGCTGGAACAAAGCGCGGGCCTTGTCAGCTGGGGAGCCTTGGGCACGGCGCACATCGTGCTGCTCACGCTGGCGCTGGTCTGGCTGGCCGCCCTGGCCCTGCGGGCCGATGCGGCCGGCCAGGGCGCCGTGCCGCGCTTTTCGCCGCTGCTGCTGGCGGCCTTCTATTACGTGGGCGTGTTCATGCTGGGCCACTGTATGCACGAGCGCTACCTGGTGCCCGGCGTGGCCCTTGTGCTGCTGGCCGCCGCGCGCTGGGGCGACATCCGCCTGTACGGCGCGGCGTTCGGCCTTACGCTGACCGGCTTTTTGAACCTGGCCGCCGTCTACACCCAGGTCGGCACCGAGGACGAATGGCTTACCAGCGCCACCAGCCAGGTGTTTGTGCGGGTGGTCGGCTTTGCGGCCGCGGCGGCGTTCGTGCTGCTGGCCTTTACCGCCTATACGCTGTGCCGCGGGCGGGCGGTCTCGCCGCTGTGCGCCGTGCCGCAGCCGCTGCGCGCCGCGCCGCCCTGCCCGCGCTGGACCGCGCGCGAACTGGCCGCCCTGCTGGGGCTGACCGCGGCGGTGGCGGCGGTCAGCTTTGCCTACCTGGGCGATACCACCGCGCCG
>CALWNS010000168.1 GCA_944382805.1 uncultured Gemmiger sp.
CGGCGGTTATAGCCAAAGCTGCTGTACTGGAACAGGAAGGTCATGACCAGCATGATCAGCAGCATGACCACGACGATGAAGCCCCAGTTGGACAGGATGGAAACGCCCTGCTTGCCGAACAGGTTCAGCCCCTGCTGGTTGTTCATGCTGAACGAGATGCATTCGTATACCAGCGTAATGCCCAGGCCCAGGACCATAGGCAGGATGCGCAGGTTGACGAACAGCACGCCGACAAAGCCGCCGGCCAGCATACCCACGACCATGCTGAAGATCAGCACGCCGACGCCGCCCAGGTTGAGCGAAAGCGCCAGGTTGCCGCCCACGATGCAGGCCAAAAACATCTGCGAACCGGTGGAAGTATCCATACGGCCGACCGGCAGGTTGCAGTTAAGGCCCAGGGCAAAGCAGAACGAGGTGACCAGGTTGCGCATCAGGGTCGTGTAGTCAATAACGGAATTGAGGGTGTGTACGCCGCAGAAGGCGAGATTCAGCAGTTCCATGATCAGCCACACGGCCGCCGGCACCGCAATGGTAAACAGCGCATTGTAGAGCAGGAGGTGGTCTTTTTTGAAAGTTTGCCATTTGCTCATGACGATTCTCTCCTTTTCCGGCGTTGAGGGTTCAGGTTCAGGCGGCCATCATTTCCACGATCTTGTCAAAGCTCAGGGACTGCATGATCTCGTTGACGTCCGCGGAGGTGATGTCAGGGTTGACGGTGACGAGCATCGAATCGACAAAGTCCTTGTCTGCGATCCAGCTGCCGGTCTCCATATTGTCCCACTCGGTGGTCTCGGCCAGCTGGTCGGGGCTGGTGATGCCGATGAAGTTGAAGGTGAAGTAGACGGGCATATTGTCCTCGCCGCGCACGGCCGGGCTTTCGGTGCCTTCGACCAGGGCGTTGTAGGTGGTGGCGAACATACAGGCGGTCATGCAGGAAACGGTCTTAACGGCGACCAGATCCACGCTGGGGTTGCCGTTGGGGTCCTGGGTGTTGAACGCGGTGGTCAGGGTGGTGCCCAGGGCGCCGATGCTGGCGACCTTGATGTCCATGCCGAAAGCCTTTTCCACTTCGTCCACCACGGTGGCGGTCTGGTTATAGGTCTGGCCGGAGCTCATGAACATCTGGTATTTGCCGCTCTGCAGCAGGGTGGAGATGCCGGGCAGCCAGGTGTCCTTGTTGGGGGAGCCGGGGTAGATGGTGACCAGGATGCCCTTGTCGTTTTCGGCGTTGGTGGTCTCGGCCGAAGCGACCAGCTCATCGATGCTCTTGGTAAAGGTCAGGCCGTACTTTTCCTGCAGGCCCTCCAGGAGGGCCTTGGCGATCTCGATGTGCTGGGTGTTGCCCTGGGAGGCCAGGGAGGTCGAAATCAAAAAGCCTTCGCTGCCGTCCTCGCTGGCGTTTTCCTCCAGCCAGTCGCCAAACAGCGAGCCGACATGCTCGTTGTTGGCGCCGATGCAGCCGGACAGGCTGGTGTAATCGGTAGAGTTCAGCTCGGGGCTGGAAACGTAGTTGCCGTTAAAGGTGTAGACCAGGCCGGCGTCCTGGCACAGCTGGGCCATGGTGCCGTTGGCGGACTTCATATCGATGATGGCGTCCGCGCCGGAGTTGATGCAGTTTTCGATAAAGGTCTTGGTGGCGGCGTCATCCTTCAGCACTTCGGAGAAGATGAACTCCACGTTATAGGTGGGGGCGATGAAGTTTTCGAGATAGGCGCGGCGGATGGTGACTTCGTCGTTGGCCTGCGCTTCGGCAATGCCGATGACGTACTTGTCGCCGTTCGCGGCGGCGGCGTCGCCAGCGGCAGGCTCGCTGCCCTCCGAGGTGGCGGCGGAGGAGGAGCCGGACCCGGCGGCGGAGCTGGAACCGGTGCTGCCGCAGGCGGCCAGCATGGAACCGGCCAGCAACAGAGCGACGGCGGACTTAAGAGCGTTTGTTTTTTTCATGGTGTCTCTCCTTTGTTTGTGTTTTTCTGAAAGGGCGAAAGCCCTTGCGTCTTTTAGAACTGCACGCGGGACGGCAGCAGAGCCAGGCGCTCGCTGTTCATCCACACCAGGATCAGGAAGATGATGCCGCGGATGCCCTGGATCCAGGCCGAGGACACGCCCACCATCAGCAGGCCGGTGTTCAGCGCGGCCACGGTCAAAGCGCCCAGGATGCCGGCGTAAGCGTTGGAGCGCGCGCCGCCAAAGATGGACATACCGCCCAAAACGGTGGCCAGCATAACGTCCATGCCCAGGTTGCTGCCGGTCTCCACGCTGACGGCGGCGACGTTGGTCACGCTGTATACGGCGGCCAGGCCTACGCCCAGGCCGGTGACCAGGAAGCTGATGTAGGTGGCGCGGGAATTGGAGATGCCGGTCTGCTGGGCGCAGTTTTCGTTGCCGCCCAAAAAGCGCAGCTCGCGGCCCACGCGCGTAAAGTGGTACAGTACGATGCAGAAAATAAAGTACAGGGCGAACGAGACGTAGCGGAACCCGCCGTCCTCCAGCGAAACGGCCACGTTGTAGTCGATATCGATGGTGCCGGTGCCGCCGATGAGCAGCGTGCTGATGGCGCCATAGATCTGGGTGACCACGATGGCGACCGTGATGGTTTTGATGTGGCACACGACCGACATCGTGCAGTTGAACGCCATGAGCGCCAGCGCGGACAGGATCATGACCGCGATCATGAGCACGACGTTATTGGTGGCGGTGAACACCATCACGCCCAGCGTAGCGGCCAGGCCCAGCACCGAACCGATGGAGATATCCAGGTTGCCGTTGGAATAGATGAACGAAACGCCGGTGGCGCAGGTGCCGATGATGACGGCCTGGCTGAAGAGGCTGCTGAACACCGACATCCTGAAAAACTGCCCGCCGGTGGCGACCGTGAAGATCAGGATGATGATGGCCAGCATGGCAAAGGGGAAAACCATCAGGAAATAGCGGCTCTGGCGGATAACGCTGATCCGTTCGCCCAGGCTCAGCACGTGTTCCTTTTTGGGGGTGGGGGTTTTGGCTGCTTCCATATCGGCTGCCTCCTTTCTTTAGATCATGTGTTCGATCAGTTCGCGGTCGTCGTAGCCGTCCTTGCGGAAGAACTCGCCCGAAACGGCGCCGTCGCGCAGGATCAGCAGCCGGTCGCACATACCCATCAGTTCGGGCAGCTCCTCGCTGATCATAATGATGGATTTGCCCTGCTTTTTCATGTCGTAGATCAGCTGGTACATGGCGGCTTTTACGCCGATATCCACGCCGCGGGTGGGGCAGTCCAGGATCAGCACGTCCGCGTCGTCGGCGCACCATTTGCCGAACACGACCTTCTGCTTGTTGCCGCCGGACAGCGCGCGCACCGGCTGGTAGGCGTTCTGGCACTTGATCTGCAACGCCTGGATCTGCTTTTCGACGTAGGTTTTTTCTTTCCAGGGCAGGATGAACGGGCCGGCGTTGTTTTTGTCGTAGCCGGTGGAGGCGATGTTGGCAAAGATCGAAGCGTTCAGCTCCAGGCTTTCGGTATCGCGGTTTTTGGAAACATATCCCATGCCGCTGCGGAACGCGACCTGCGCGTTTTTGATCCTGGTGCCGCTTTTGGTCAGGATCACATCGCCGTCCACGATCTCCTCCAGGCCGTACAGCGCGCGGCCCAGCGTGTGCATCCCGCAGTCCGAAAGGCCGCCGATGCCCAGGATCTCCTGCTTGTGCAGCTCCAGATCAAAGCAGAGCAGGCTGTGCATGGTGGTGATGCAGTCGGCTTTCAGCACGACCTCGTCGCCGTAACCGTCGTTGTCGGAGCGGTAGTAGTCGCCTTTGATCTCGCGGCCGACCATCTTCTGTTTGATGTCGTCCGGGTCAAAGTCCTTTTTCTCGATGTTGTCGATGATGACGCCGTCGCGCAGGACGGTCAGCGTGTCGCACTGTTCCATCATCTCGTTCAGGTCGTGGCTGATGATCATGACGGCCTTGTTGTTGTCCGCCATTTCGTGCATGATGCGGTAGATGATGTCGCGCCCGCCCTGCGAAAGCGCGGTGGTCGTTTCGTCCACTATCAGCAGCTCGGGGTCGTTGTACACGCACTTGGCGATCTCGATGAGCTTGCGCTCCTGCATATCGTAGTGGCCGGCCGGCAGCGCGGGGTTGATGTTGGTCACGCCGATCTTTTCCAGCGCTTTGCGCGCTTCGGCCACCATGGCGGCTTTGTTGATAAGGGGGCCTTTTTTGAACTTGCCGTAGTTGCCCAGGAAAATGTTTTCCGCCACCGAGATGTTGGCGATGGTGCCGGATTCCTGCACGATCATGCCGATGCCGGCGGCCTGGGCTTCCAGCATGGTGGAAGGTTTCCAGGGTTTGCCCTTGTAAAACATCTCGCCCATGCTGGCGGGCTGCATCCCCGCAATGATCGAGGACACGGTCGATTTGCCGGAGCCGTTTTCGCCGATCAGACCGCGGATCTCGCCCGTTTTTACCACGAAATCCACATGGTGCAGCGCCACGGTCACGCCAAAGTACTTGCAAAGGTCCCGCACTTCGACCAGCGTCTCGCCTTTGTGTGCCATTTCTTTTCCTCCTTTTTTGCCGCGCGCCGCCTGCGCCGCCGCGCAGGGACAAGCCGCCCTTGGTTTGCTTTTATTATACCGGGGCGCGGCGCGGCCTCTCCACCAGTTTCACGAGCCGGACTATCAAAAAAACGACTGCCGGAAATCCGCTATAAAACGCAAAAAGCGCCCCGTTTGGCAGGTTGCATAAACCAAACGGAGCGCTTTTGTGCGCATTGACCCGCGCGCAGGGCGCGGCGGGCGTATCAGCCTTTTTGTGCCAGCCAGGCGTCCAGCTGGGCCTGTTTGTCGGCCACGATATCGTCGATGCCGGCGGCTTTCAGTTCGCTGCGGAACCGGGGCAGCGCCTCCTCCGGGTCCAGGTAGCCGGAAAGCAGCGCGTCCTCGTATTTGTTCACGATCTCCAGGCAGCTGTTGACCGCCGGGCGCAGTTCGGGCGCGGGCGTGTAGGTAAAGCCGTAGGCCGGGCTGACGACCAGCCCCTGCGGGGCCGTGAATTCCACCTCGCTGCCGTCCGGCCACACCCAGGTGCTGACGATGGTGCTGTTGGGCTGGCCCCAGTGGACGGTGCTCCACTCCTCCTCCGGCTTGGGGTCGATGGAGGTGACGGTGTTTTCATCGATGCGGCGGTAGTCCACGCCCTCTATGCCGTAGAGCATCAGGTCGGCGGCCTGCTTGTCGGTGCACAGCAGTTCCAGCAGCTGCAGGGCGCGGCGCTGTTCGTCCTCCGGGCTGCGGGCGTTGACGCACCAGCAGATGTTGAGCGCCTGCGTGTTGCGCACGCGGGGCGTAAGGATGATGCTGTCCAGCTTTTGGCCGGTCGCACGGTTGACGCTTATGATGTTGCGGTGCCCCACCCGCTGGGAGAACACCGAGCCGCCGTACAGCGCCACGGCCCGCGCGTTGGGGATGGCGGTCAGCGGCGCGTCCGGCACGATCAGCCCCTGCTCGTACCAGGCGTGCATCCGGGCGCACAGATCGGCAAACTCCTGCGTATCGTACCAGTTGACCACCGTGGTGCCGGTGTTGCCCATCAGCACGCCCAGGCCGTTGTTGAGCGGGTCCAGGCCCACCCCGCTCTGCAAAACCTGGCCGAAGTGCGCCACCAGCGGCCAGCCCTCCGGGTCGTAGTCCTTGATTCTTTGCAGCAGCGCGCCCAGGTCGTCCAGGGTGCGCACCGCGGCGGCGTCCGCCCCCAGGGCGTCCAGCACGTCGGCCCGCGCCATAAAGCCCACCGCATAGGTGTTGGGGTTGTTGCCCGGCACAGCCACGATCTGCCCGCCGTAGGTCATGCAGTCCCAATAGTCCTGCGGCAGGCTGGCGCGCAGGGCGGGGAATTCTTCCAGCCAGGCGTTGAGCGGCGCAGCCTTGCCGTCGGTGACCAGGCTGTACATATTGTCGGTATCGGTATAGCAGAAAAGGTCGATGTCCTGGCCGCACAGCAGCGCGTGTTCCAGCACATCGTTGTAGCCGGCGGTGGAATTCTGCGTAACGGTCACCGTAAAGCCGTACCGCTCGGCCGTGATCTCGCTGAGCGCCGCGCCGATGCGCTCGCACGCCGCCGCGGACGAGGACCCCACCGTATGCATGGTGATGTTGGGCAGCTCCGCCTGCGGGGTGCGCGCGCAGCCCGCCAGCGCCAGCGCGCCCAGCGCCGCCAGCGCCGCCAAACCGCGGCGGGTCATGGTTCGCGCCCCCCGGCGCCCTGCTTTTCGTCCGCGGCGCGGCGTTCCTCCTGCGGGGTCAGGCCCATCACCTTTTTATAGGTGTAAGAAAAGTGGGAAAAGTTGTTGTACCCCAGCCGCGCGGCGATAAAGCCCACCGGCAGCGCCGTGGTGCGCAGCAGCGTGTGGGCGGTCTCCATCTTGCGGCGGATGACGTATTCTTTTAAGCTGTAGCCGGTCTCTTTTTTCATCAGGCGGGTCAGATAGTCGGGGTTCAGGTGGACCACCGCGGCCAGTTCGTCGCGGCGCAGTTCGCTTTCCAGGTGTTCATCGATATAGCGCTTGAGCTTTTCCAGCAGCGCGCGGGATTCGTCGGCGCTGCTGCGCACCTGCCAGGAATCGGCCACATAGCGGATCAGGGCTTTCATTTCATCGATCGACTTCATGCCGTTGCGGTACAGTTCCAGCGATTCCGGCGTGTGGAACAGCGCGTTCATCTTTTCCTCGCTGCCGCCGGTGGTAAAGTACAGCATCTGCATAAAGTCCTGGTAGAACGTGCGCAGCGAATCGGCGTTCAGCTCGCCGCGGGCGGCCATCTCGTCCAGCAGGGTGAACGCTTCGTGCTGCATGGCCTCGGCGTAACCGTCCTTGAGCAGGGTATGCCAGCCGCGCACCTGCGGCACGCGGAACACGTGCGGCGTGCGCGGGGCGTCCTTTAAGCGGAACACGCCGCGGCGCAGCGCCACGTTATCGCCCTGCATTTTGACCAGCCGCTCCCACACGTCGGCGGCGGTGCGCATGGGGATCTTGTCGTCCAGGTAAAAGGCCAGCTCGCATTTCAGGTACTGTTCGGCCACGTTGCCCAGGTAGATCAGCTGGCGCAGCACGCTTTCCAGCGGCAGTTCCTCGCCGCCGGTGTTCTGCAAAAACAGGGCGTAGGTGTGCTCGTCCAGGCAGGCGATGGGCGAAAGTTCCGAATGGGTGGAAAAGGTTTCGGCCGCAATGTTGTTGAGCGCCACGGCCAACACCTGCTTTTCCCAGCGGTCGGCGGCGGGCAGCCAGCGCAGCACGTGCAGCAGCACCACATACCCGTCGCGCTCCAGGCTGGGGAAAATGCCCAGTTCCTGCAAGGCGCGGATGTCGCGCTCGTTGCTCTGCCTGTTCAAAAAAGCGCGCAGCGCCTGCGCCGTGATCGCCTGGGACTGCACGTTGAACGCGCGGCCCATGCGCTGCAGCTCGTTTTCATCGCGGGCTTTTTGCAGATCACGCGCGGCGCGCAGCGCCACCTGACTGATCTCGGTATAGGAGGCGGGCTGGATGATATAATCGAACGCGCCCAGGCGCATGGCCTCCTGCACATAGGCGAATTTGGCGTGCGCGGTCAAAAACACGCAGCGCGTTTCCAGGCCGCGCGCTT
>CALWNS010000169.1 GCA_944382805.1 uncultured Gemmiger sp.
TCCGCCGGGCGGCTGCGGTCCGCCATGAACTGGGACATCAGCATCCGCGGCACATGGTTATAGAACTGGTCGCCCGCGTGGTCGTCCGCGTGGGGGCCATAGGCGACGGCGTGCTCCGCATAGCCCAAAAGGCGGGCCGCCACGGCCTGTGCGTTCTCTGCGCCGTAATATTCGGCCGCATAGCGGCGGGCGTGCGCGCCGGCGTCCGCCGCCCCGTTTTGCCACAGTTCCGCAATAAAATCCAGCAGATAGCTGTGGGGCTTGATGTTGGAGCAGTTGATGAGCCAGAAATCGTCCACGCCGCGCCCCAGCGCGTTCGTCAGCTCGCGGCGGACAAAGTCCTCGCTGTTCGGCAGCAGCGTAATATGGCTGGCCGCCTGCAGGTCGTAGAACGAGGCGTGGTAGTACAGGCCGTGCGCCCCCGCATCGCCTGCCGGCGGCAGGGCCGGCACGCGGGGGGCGTTGTTGCCCTGGCGGCGGCTGACCATTTTACCGTAGCCGTTGTCGGCCCAGATCTTAATAACGTCCGCCGGCAGGTCGAGATAGCCGTCGCGGTAGAGTTCCATCGTCTCCCCGTACAGGTTTGTGCAGCAGACGGCCTGCGGGTCGCTTTGGCGGACCATGGCGTACTGTTCCCGCATCAGCGCGCTGATGAGCGCGCCGCGCTTGGCGGGGCTGTCGTACTGCGGGTCGTCCAGCCAGAACGGGCGGTCGCCCTGCCCGCGGAAGCCGATGTTCCAGACCACGCGGTACGCTTTCTGCTCCTCGATGCCCTGCCGCCACAGCGCGCGGAATTTATCCGCGTTTTTGTCAAAGGAGGGTTCCTCGCCGGGGTAGGCGCGCGCGAACATCTCGGCCCCCAGCGGTTCGGCGTGGTGGTGCGTCAGAATCAGCCCGCGCCCGGCGGCCAGGCCGCGGTAGATTTTGGAATTTGTGTCCGTGCCGGGGATGACCAGATTCCCGCCCAGGCGCAGCAGCGTTTCAAACGCCATCTCCCACGGCAGGTCGGCGCGGCGCTCCACCTTCCAGTTCATGAGCAGCGTTTCATCGTTGATGAACCAGCCGCGGTAGCGCACCCGCGCGGGGCGGCTCTTGCAGGCAAACCCGGCGGGGATCTCCACTTCTTCTTTACACACGGGCCGCCAGTCGTTCCAGAACCAGAACGGCGGCACGCCGAGGAAGCGGCGGCTGATCTCGTACAGGCCGTAGACAAAGCCCAGGTCGTCCGCGGCGGCGACGGTCAGGCAGGTTTCGTCGGCGGTCAGGCGGTAGCCTTCGGCGGAGAGGGCCGCCTCCGCGCGCAAGCGAATGCTGCCGCCCGCCGCGGCCCCGGCTTTCAGTACTTTGTGCAGGTCGCGCTGCAAGTCGGCAATGGCATGGGCAACGGGTTTTGCCGGATCTTCCGCCAGGATGCGGGTCATAGAGGTCAGTTTCATCGTCCAATATCCTTTATCGTTCCGGTAGCCGCAGGCCGGCCGCCGCGGCTGTTTTTACCACGCCGCCCGGGTCAGCGGGCAGTGCATATCCAGGCGGGCGGCGCGCATTTCGACATAGCAGCCGCAGGCTTTGCAGGTGGCGTTTTCCAGCTGTTCACAGGCGCGGCAGGCGGCCAGGCGGGCGGCATACGCCCCGTCCGGCGTGCGTTTGGCCGCGGGCAGGGTGCGGCGGTAGCGCAAAACGCTCTGGTAATAATCGTTCTCCCCCGCCATATCCTGCAAAAGGCAGCGGCGGCAGATGTGCTTTTGTTCTGCCATGGCGCGCCCCTTACCGGCCGGCATGGCCCTGGCCGTAGTAGGCGCCCGGGCCGTGCTTGCGCAGGTAGTGCTTATCCTGCAAATACTGCGGCGCGGGCGCGGCGGCCGCGTCCACCTGGCGGGTGAGCAGCGCCATTTTGGCCACCTCCTCCAGCACGACAGCGTGGTAGACGGCCTGGGCCGGGTCCTTGCCCCAGGTAAAGGGGCCGTGGCTGTGGCAGATAACGCCCGGCACGGCCACCGGGTCCAGCGCGCGGGTGCGGAAGGTCTCGATGATGACCTTGCCGGTATTTTTCTCGTAGTCCTCCTCCAGCTCGGCCTGGCTCAGGTGCCGCGCGCAGGGGATGGCGCCGTAAAAGTAATCGGCGTGGGTGGTGCCGTAGCAGGGGATGTCCTGGCCGGCCTGCGCCCAGGCCACCGCATAGGGGCTGTGGGTGTGTACGATGCCGCCCAGGGCGGGGAATTCGCGGTAGAGTTCCAGGTGGGTCTTGGTATCGGAGGAGGGGTTCAGTTCGCCCTCCACCACCTTGCCGGTCTCCAGGTCCAGCACCACCAGGTCGTCCGGCGTGAGGTCCTTGTACTCGACGCCGGAGGGTTTGATGACCATCAGGCCGCGGTCGCGGTCGACGCCGGAGACGTTGCCCCAGGTAAAGGTGACCAGGCCGTGTTTGGGCAGGTCCAGGTTGGCCTGCCAGACCAGTTTGCGCAGATGTTTAAGCATATGTATTCCTCCCTTTTGCGGTATGCGGCGTTTGGTTACGCACATTGTAGCGCATTGCGGCGGCAAATGCCAGCCCGCAGGCTGGAAATTTGTTTTTTTCTCTATCCTTTTGAACAAAAAACGGCGCTTTGCACCTTGCTTTCCCCCGGGGCGGCCCGTATAATGGGGTCAAAAAGGCAGCCGCGCGCTGCGCCCATGCACAAGGAGGTCTATTTTTATGGCACAGATCTTTATCAATGCGAACCGCTCGGCGGGTTCCATCAACAAAAACATCTACGGCCACTTTGCCGAACACCTGGGCCGCTGCATCTACGGCGGCCTGGCCAACGCGGACGGCAGCCCGCGCGCCGATGTGATCGCGGCGCTGAAAGACCTGGGCGTGCCGGTGCTGCGCTGGCCGGGCGGCTGCTTTGCCGATACCTACCACTGGCAGGACGGCATCGGCCCCAAGGCGCAGCGCAAAACCATCGTGAACACCAACTGGGGCGGCGTGACCGAGGACAACGCCTTTGGCACGCATGAATTTTTGGAGGTCTGCCGCCAGATCGGCTGCGAGCCGTATATTTCCGGCAACGTGGGCAGCGGCACCGTGCAGGAATTTTCCGACTGGGTAGAGTACTGCAATATGCCCGGCGTGTCCCCCATGGCCGACCTGCGCCGCCAAAACGGGCAGCAGGAGCCGTTCAACGTGCGCTACTGGGGCATTGGCAACGAAAGCTGGGGCTGCGGCGGCGAGATGCGGCCGGAGTATTACGCCGATCTGTGCCGGCAGTATTCGGTGTTCCTGCGCGATTACAGCCCGCAGGCCAAGCTGTACAAGATCGCCTGCGGCCCCAGCGAGGGCAACTACCACTGGACCCGCACGGTGGCGGAACGCGCCGGCCACCGCATCGACGCGCTGGCCCTGCACTACTACACCATGAACGACCACCAGGACTGGGAGCACAAGGGCAGCGCCACCGACTTTGACCGCAAAGAGCTGTACACCGTGCTGCGCAAGGCGCTGTTCATGGACGAGCTGGTGGAAAACCACGGCCGCGTGCTGCGCCAGTTCAGCCCCAACAAAAAGCTGGGCCTGGTGGTGGACGAATGGGGCACCTGGTTCGATGTGGAGCCGGGCACCAACCCGGGCTTCCTGTACCAGCAGAACACCATGCGCGACGCACTGGTGGCGGCGCTGACGCTGAACATCTTTAACAACCACTGCGACACGGTGGTGATGGCCAACATTGCCCAGGTGGTGAACGTGCTGCAGGCCATGGTGCTGACCGAGGGCGACAAGATGCTGCTGACCCCGACCTACCATGTGTTCAAGATGTACAAGGCCCACCAGGACGCCCGCCAGCTGGAGACCTACGCCGAGACCCGCCTGCTGGACCACGAGGCCGAGGGCGTGCCCGACGTGCAGGTATCGGCCAGCCAGCAGGCCGACGGGCAGATCCTGCTGACGGCGGCGCACCTGGACGACGCGGCCAGCCTGCCGGTCACCGTGCGGCTGGGCGGCCTGAAAGCGGCCGCCGTGCAGGGCGTGGTGCTTGCGGGCGCGCCGGGCGCGCACAATACCTTCGCCGCGCCCGAAACGGTGGCCCCGCGCGCGCTGAACGCCACGCTGACCGCCGACGGCTTTACCGCCGTGCTGCCCCCGTGCAGCGTGGCGGCCTTCACCGTGACCCCGGCGTAACGGCCCGGTTTTTGGCAGACAAACAGCAAAAAGCGGCTGTAGAGGCATTGGCCTGTACAGCCGCTTTTGTTTGTACCTGTCGGTTTTTGCAAGCCCCGGCAGCCCCTACAGGTCGCGGGGAAGCACGGGCTGCGGCTTAATAGCGGTAGACGATGGCGTTTTTGACCTTGTCGGCCGCGGGCTGGCCGGCCAGGCGGGCGGCCAGGGCCAGGGCGAACGGGATGGCCGCGCCCAGCGCTTCGCCGGTGACGATGTTGCCGTCCACGCTCAGCGGCAGGCCGGTGTATTCGGCCCCGGCGGCGGTCAGGTCGGCGTCCATGCCGGGGTACACGGTCGCCCGCTTGCCCGCCAGCACGCCGAAGGCGGCCAGCGCCGTGGGCGCGGCGCAGATGGCGGCCACCAGCTTGCCGGCGGCGGCAAATTCGCAGCAGGTGCGGCGCACGGTGGCGTCGGCTTTCAGGTTGTCCACCCCCGGCAAGCCGCCGGGCAGGATCACCGCGTCAAAGGCGGCGTAGTCCAGTTCCTCGGCCAGGGCGTCGGCCACCACGTTCACCTGCCGGGCCGAGCGCACCACGCGCGCGCCGCCCACGGCGGCGATGGTCACCTCGACCCCGGCGCGGCGCAGGATGTCCACGCACAGCAGGCCCTCGCATTCCTCCAGGCCCTGGGCAAAAAAGATCACAGCTTTGCTCATATCGTTCTCTCCTTTTTTTGCGGGTTGCGGGTTAGCTTTATTGTACCGCATCCGCGCCGCGGGCGCAAGCGTCACGCCGGGGCCGGGGGCCGCATACCATGGGGCAAGGGAGGGATGGCCCCATGAGGTTGGCAGACGGGACGGTGCTGCTGGGCTGGCCGCTGGCGCAGCACACGGTGACGGCCGGCAACTATTACAACGACGGCAGCGCGCACAACGCCATCGACCTGCGCGCCGCCGCGGGCACGCCGGCGTATGCGGCGGAGGACGGCCCCGTGGACTGGGTGCAGGCCTGGGACGGGCGCACGACCACCGGCGTACAGAGCTACGGCAACGCGGTGCGCATCCGCCACGCCGATGCCGGCGGCAAAAGCCTGCAAACGCGGTACGCGCACCTTTCGCAGGTGCTGGTGCGGCCGGGCGACGCGGTAAAAGCCGGGCAGCTGATCGGCTACAGCGGGCAGAGCGGCAACGTGACCGCGCCGCACCTGCACTTTGAGGTGATCTTGGACGGCGTGCGGCGCAACCCGCTGGTCTGGCTGGACGACGACTTTACCACCGCCTCCCCCGCCGTGTACACCTATGCCGCGGGCGAAGGCCCGGTGGCGCGGCCCGCGCAGCAGCCGGCGGCGCTGCAGCGGGTGGTGATCGGGCCGGTGACGGCGGGCGACGCGGACATTTTGCAAAAATTTGCCGCCTGGCTGGGGCTGGACGCGCGCGGCCTGGTACGGCGGGAGGACGCCGGCAGCGGCGCCCGCGTGGTGCTGGGGCCGCTGAGCGCCGGGGATGTGCGCATGACGGTGGAGCTGGCGGATTACCTGGGCCTTACGCAGGCCGGGCTGGTCAAGGTGGAGGCGGCGTAGCCCGCCGCGCAAAGCAAAAAGGAGCGGACAAAGCCGCTCCTTTGCTGTTTTTCCGTGGTCACAGCACCTTGGACAGGAAACTGCGCAGGCGCTCGTTTTCGATGTTTTGGAAGAATTCCTGCGGCGGTTTGTCGACCTTGACCACGCCTTCGTCGATAAAGATCACACGGTTGGCCACCTCGCGGGCAAAGCCCATCTCGTGGGTGACGACCACCATCGTCATGCCGCCGTGGGCCAGCTCCTTCATCAGTTCCAGCACCTCGCCCACCATTTCGGGGTCGAGCGCGCTGGTCGGTTCGTCAAACAGCAGCACGTCCGGGTTCATGGCCAGCGCCCGCACAATGGCGATGCGCTGCTTCTGCCCGCCGCAAAGCATATTGGGGTAGGCGTCGGCCTTATCGGCCAGGCCGATGCGCTCCAGCAGTTCCATGGCCTTGGCGTCGGCTTCGGCCTGGGTCATGCGCTTGAGGTGTACGGGGGCCAGCGTGATGTTGCGCTTGACCGTCAGGTGCGGGAACAGGTTGAAGTGCTGGAACACCATGCCCATGCGCGCGCGCATGGCGTCGATGTCCTTTTCGGTCACTTCCTGCCCGTCCAGCGTGA
>CALWNS010000170.1 GCA_944382805.1 uncultured Gemmiger sp.
ACGCCCCCGCCTCCGCAAGGCCCCCGGGAGGGGCGTGCCCCTCCCCTACAAATGACCGTTACGCCGGGCGCGGATATTTATCACGTGCCCCGTAGGGGACGATGCTTGCATCGTCCCGGGGAACGTACCGCCACCGCAAACGCCCCGCGGAACGGTCAAGACCGTTCCCTACATATAATTTATACGCCCGCTGCCATTCCGCAGAGCGTTCGCCTTGCCCCGTAGGGCGGGCGATTTCGCCCGCCGCACCTTGGCAAATTTCAAAAAAGGGGACGTTGATATTTTTTGAAAAATTCATCGGTGCGGCGGGCGTGAACGCCCGCCCTACACATGGCCTTTGCGCCCGGCGCAAAACATGGCCGGCGCGGCAATCTTGGTTCGTAGGGGAGGGCCATGGCCCTCCCGCAAACTCACCGGCCTCCGCAAGGCCCCCGGGAGGGGCGTGCCCCTCCCCTACATATAATTTGTGCGCGCGCGGCCATCCCGCAGAGCGTTCGCCCGCCCTACACATGGCCTTTGCGCCCGTTACAAATATTGGCCTACGCGGCGGCCTTGGTTCGTAGGGGAGGGATTTATCCCTCCCGAACACACACCGGCCGCGGCAAGGCCCCGCGGGAGGGACGCGCTTCCCCCCTACAACTTCCATTTGCACCCAGAATAAAGAAAAACCACCGGCCGCCGTCAGAAATTCTGACAGCGGCCGGTGGTTTTGTGGAAACTTATCACCGCAACGGTGATGGAGCCCATTAAAAATGGAAACAAAACCGGCCCAGGAGCACTATATTATGCCGGAGGATATGGTGTCGAGGACATAAGGTACCTGGAAATTTCGCTGTTACACCAATAGCAATATGTCACCATCCAGTAATTGACAAGTACCGGCGGTTGAGTTTCTGAAGGACGAACTAATTCGATTTCGGGTCGTTCATATGTTTTACTTCCATGCATATGACCTTCCGAATCACAGGGAAAGTAAAACGGAGTAATTGCGGCAACTTTCTTGTCATTCTTGAAAGAATTGACCACAGCCAAACAATCAGCACTGATGGTTGTTTCATACGATTGCACAACATTGCCGGAGCTATCACTTATTTTGACAGTCATAGACTCAAATGTCGGTGACGCAGCTTGTGCAGATACCAAAAATGGTGCCAGAAAGAGACACACAAGAAATGCCAGGGCTGCGGTAATTGATGTTCGCATACTTTTTGCTTTGTACATTGTTATAATCAACCTCCTCTCTTTTTTGGAGCATGACATATATGGACTAAAAATCCCCCCTTTTCACTCTAGATTTACCAGGATCTTATACGCCTCCTCGCGCGGGAAGTTTGCAAGGTCGGCAATATAATACCCCTCGGCGTCCGGCCAGCAGACGGTCCGGTAGTTTGGCAGCGCCTCCGGCGTCAGCTCCCCCAGGGCGGACAAAACCAGCGTGTCCGCCGGCGTTTCGTCCGCCGCCGGTTCGTGGCTTTGCAGGTAGGCGGCAAGGCGGTCCGGGTCGCGCAGCAGCTGTTCCGCCTCCTCCTGCGTAAGGCCCTCGATGCGGGTCACGCAGGCCGGGTGCGCATAGTGGGAAACGACCATGGCGCGCTCGCGGGCGCCGTCCTCGCCGTTGGTAATGCGGCAGACGGAGCGGTCGTCCGACCAGATCTGTTTGTACCCGTTGGGGAAATAGCCGAATTCGACCGGCAGAACAAGCGGCGTTTCGGCCGCGGCGGCAGCGGCGGCCGCCGTGCCGCCCTGCGTGCCGATCGTAAGGACGCCGCCGCGCCCCCGCGCCGTCAGCGCGGGCCACCCGGCCGAGACCGCCGACAGGGCGGCCAGCGCCGAGACGACGGCGGCAACGGCCAGGGCGCGCAGGGCGGTTTTGGCGCGCGGGGCGCGCGCGGGCGCGGCCAGGCGGAACCGCGCCAGGTCCTCGGCCGCAAGGCTTTGGCAGGCCGTGGTCAGCAGGGCGTCAAAATCAGGGTCGTTCATGGTGGGTTACCTCCTTCTGGTTCAAGGCTCGAACTGTTGTTTCAGCCTGGCGCGGGCGCGGTGGGCGCGCTGGCGCACGGCATCCTCGCGCAGGCCCAGCGCGGCGGCGATCTGCCGGGCCGTGTACCCGCCCGCATATTGCAGCAGCAGGATGCTGCGGTCCGGCTCGCCCAGCGCATCGACGGCCGCCCGCAGCCGGGCCGCGCGGTCGCGCCGCTCGGCCTGTTCGGGCGGGGCGGGGGTTGGGTCGGGCAGCGCTTGCAGGGTCTCGTCGCCGGGGGCGTCGGTGCGGGCCGCGGCGCGGCGCAGGTTGCGGGCCGCGTTGCACACGGCCAGCAGCATCAGGTGGCGCAGGCGGTCGGGGTCGCCGGCGTCCAGGCGCTCCAGCACCTCCGGCCGGGTCAGGCGCAGCCAGGCCTCCTGCACGGCGTCCTCGGCCGTGTGGGCGTCCACGCCGGGCACCGCCCGCGCCGCCGCGCACAATTGCGGGCGGCATTGTTCGTAGATGCGCTGCATCTGCGCCAAAGCGCCCCGCCCCCGCAAAGCCATACCGTCACGTCCTTTCGCCGTTTGTCCGTTCCTTTGTGTAACACCCGCCGCGGGCCGTTTGTGACACGGGCGGGGAAATTTTGCCGCGCAGCAAAAAGGCCTCCCCGATAAGGGGGAGGCCGATGAGATCTCTGCGGAATGGCGGCGGGCGCATAAATCATTTGTAGGGGCCGATGCTCGCATCGGCCCGGGACGTTGGCGGCGGCGGGGACGTGCCCGGGAGGGATAAATCCCTCCCGCGGGGCCTTGCGGCGGCGGGGGCGTGCCCCGGAACGGTCAAGACCGTGCCCTACGAACCAAGGCGAACGCTCTGCGGAACGGCCGCGCGCGAATAAACCACGGCTGCCGCGGGGGCGATATCCTTTACACCTCCACCAACTCGTACGCGCGGGTGCCGTAGCCCAGGGCGGCGGCGGCTTCGATGGTGTGGATGCCGTTGCGGCTGGTCACGCGCTCCATAAAATGCTCCTTGCCGGGGTCGTCGGAGGCCAGCACCAGGT
>CALWNS010000171.1 GCA_944382805.1 uncultured Gemmiger sp.
GATGATGATGAACTGACCCGCCTTGGCCTTTTTTTTTTTTTTTTGCGCTTCGATGACAAGCTCCGTCACCGTGGGGTTCAGTTCGCGTCTTTTCACGATTTTGAACACAGTCGTACCCTCGCTTTTCCTCGCGGCGGCCGCCGCTGGCCGGGGCCGCCCGTAGTACCTGCCGGCTGTGCAGGCCGCCGGCTCGATCTGCTACTATTTTACGGCATTTCTCACTTTCTGTAAAGTAAGAATTTGCCCGCCGCCCTTATGCGCCGCCCCGCCGCAGGGAAAATCCGCAAATTTTTGTGTATTTTAGCGGCAGGGGGGGCTTTCAACCGTCAATGTTTTGTGCTATACTAGGTTGATATAAGGGACCTGCGGCCTGTTTGCGGTGCGCTGCGGGCCGGCTGTTCCGGCACGCGGCCCGCCGGGCGCGCGGCAAAAATGTTCCAGGCTCTCTGTTTTCCCGGCCAAGCCGGGCGGAAACCTGTTGGAGGAGCGCGATTTATGACAAAGAAAGAAATGTTGCAGCTTAAAATGACTGCGACCCGCGTGCGCATGGGCGTGATCGAAGCGACCCATGCCGCCAAGAGCGGACACCCCGGCGGCAGCCTTTCGGCCGCGGACGCTCTGACATACCTGTATTTTAAGGAAATGCAGGTGGACCCGGAGAACCCCAGCGACCCTGAACGCGACCGGTTCGTGCTTTCCAAAGGCCACGCGGCGCCGGGGCTGTACGCCACGCTGGCCGAGCGCGGCTACCTGCCCGTAGAGGACCTGCCCACGCTGCGCCACAACGGCAGCTACCTGGAAGGCCACCCCAACATGAACAAGATCCCCGGCGTGGACATGAGCACCGGCAGCCTGGGGCAGGGCGTTTCGGCGGCCTGCGGCATGGCGCTGGCCGCCCGCCAGCAGGAAAAGGACATCAACGTCTATACCCTGCTGGGCGACGGCGAGATCGAAGAGGGCGAATGCTGGGAAGCCTTTATGTTCGCCTGCCACTACAAGCTGGATAACCTGTGCATCCTGATCGACGTCAACGGCCTGCAGATCGACGGGCCGACCAGCAAGGTGATGAACTCGGAGCCGCTGGACCAGAAGATGGACGCCTTTGGCTTTAACACCATCATCTGCAACGGCAATTCGTTCAACGACCTGGAGCAGGCGTTTTTGCTGTTCGACCGCGCCCACGGCAGCGGCAAGCCGACCTGCATTTTGCTGCACACCACCAAGGGCATGGGCGTGAGCTTTATGGAAAACGACCCCGAATGGCATGGCAAAGCCCCCAACGACGAGCAATACCAGCAGGCGATGCAGGAACTGCAGGCGGCCTATGACCAGCTGGGGAAGGAGTATGAGCAATGGCTGAAGTAATGAAGATCGCCACCCGCGAAAGCTACGGCAACGCGCTGGTCGCGCTGGCCAACGCCGGGCACGACGAAGTGGTGGTGTTCGACGCCGACCTTTCGGCCTCCACCAAGACCTGCCTGTTCCAGAAAGCGTACCCCAAGCGCTTTTTTGACTGCGGCATCGCCGAGGGCAACATGATGGGCGTGGCCGCCGGCATGAGCACGTTCGGCTATGTGCCGTTTGTTTCCAGCTTTGCGATGTTTGCCTCCGGCCGCGCGTGGGAGCAGGTGCGCAACTCGATCGCCTACCCCGCCCTGAACGTAAAGATCGCCGCCACGCACGGCGGGCTTTCGGTGGGCGAGGACGGCGCTTCGCACCAGTGCTGCGAGGATTTTGCCCTGATGCGGGCCATCCCCGGCATGGTGGTGCTGTGCCCGGCCGACGACGTGGAGGCCCGCGCCTGCGTGCGCGCCGCCTACGAGCATGACGGCCCGGTGTATATGCGGTTTTCCCGCCTGGCCACGCCGGTGTTCCACGATGCGGACAAATATACGCTGACCATCGGCAAGGGTGAAACGCTGACAGACGGGTTCGACATTGCCGTGATCTCGACCGGCCTGATGACCAGCGAGGTGCTGAAAGCCGCGCTGCAGCTGAAAAAGCAGGGGGGCCTGAATGCGCGGGTCATCAATATGCCCTGTATCAAGCCGCTGGACGAGGAACTGGTGGTGCGCGCCGCCAAGGAATGCAAAAAGATCATCACGGTGGAGGAGCACAGCGTGATCGGCGGCCTAGGCGAAGCCGTGTGCAGCGTCCTGGCCGAAAAGTGCCCCACCCCGGTGCGCCGCATCGGCGTGCCCGACAAGTTCGGCCATTCCGGCCCCGCGTGGGAAGTCCTGCAAGACTTTGGCCTGACGGCGGACAACATTGCCCGCCAGATCCAGGATTTTGCCAAGGCGGAATAACGCCGCGCAGCGCCGGGGCAAAGCGCAGATCCCGCGCTTTGCCCCTTGACATTTTGCGCCGCGGCGCGTATAGTTAAAGCGAACTCATCCCGCAAAAGCGCAGATGCGGACAAAAACACAGCCCCGCCCCGCAGAGAGGGCCGCCGCCTGTTTATTTTAGGGCAGGCGCGCTGCAAGCGGCCCGGACAAGCGGCGCTGTGCCATACCACCGCGGAGCGCGGGGGCGAACCCCCGCCGGGCCGGCCCGTTACAGCCCAACGAGTGGGGCGCGCGTATTTTTATGCGCCGCGCCCAAACCGGGTGGAACCGTGGAGCTTACCTATGCTTCACCCCGCTTTCAGGCGGGGTGGAGCATTTTTTCTTTCACTTTGGGCGGCCCGGCCGCCCGCCAAACCAAGGGAGGTAGACCCGTATGAAGATCATTTACAAGGACGGCACGGTGGCCGAATGCCCCAAAGAGGAAGAGCTGCACGTCATCCGCCACACGGCCGCGCACATCATGGCGCAGGCCATCAAGCGGCTGTACCCGCAGGCGGACTTTGCCTTTGGCCCCGCGACCGAAAACGGCTTTTACTACGACGTGGACCTGGGCGACACCAAGCTGACCGACGAGGACCTGGCCGCCATTGAGAAAGAGATGAAAAAGATCTGCAAGGAAAACCTGCCGATCAAGCCGTTCATCCTGCCGCGGGCGGAGGCCGTCCAGCTGATGGAGGAGCGCGGCGAACACTATAAGATCGAGCACATGGCCGACCTGGAAAACGAGACCGAGTTCAGCTTTTTCCAGCAGGGCGAATATGTGGATATGTGCATCGGCCCCCACCTGTGCTACACCAAAGCGCTGAAGGCGTTCAAGGTGACCCAGCAGAGCGGCGCGTACTGGAAAAACGATAAGAACAACAAGATGCTGACCCGCATCAACGGCATCGCCTTCCGCACGCAGGAGGAGCTGGACGAGCACCTCAAGCTGCTGGAGGAGGCCGCCCGCCGCGACCACCGCAAAATCGGCAAGGAGATGG
>CALWNS010000172.1 GCA_944382805.1 uncultured Gemmiger sp.
GGGAAAGCCGGCGGCCCGGCAGAAAGCCTGCGCCACGGCGTCGTCCTGCCGCCAGTCGGCATACAGGCCGTCCACTGCGCCGCCCCAGGCGTTGAAGGTCCAGCTGATGCCGCACAGCGCCCCCTGCGGCCCCTTGACGAACGTAGGGCCTACGTCACGCGCCCAGGCGTCATCGCTGGCAATGGGCAGCACCGTGGTCCGCGGCAGGTGGGCCACGGCGGCCCGGGCCTGCGCCAGCTGTTCGGTGGCGGCCAGCAGGTACAGGTCCTCGCTGCGGGTGACAGCCTCCATCACGCGGACAAACGCCCGCTGGGCGGGCCGGGGGTCGCGCCCCCAGCTGCCCGGCCGCACGGGCCAGATCATCAGGGTGGCGCGGTGCGGTTCATATTCCGCCGGCATCCGGCAGCCGGCCAGTTCCGGGGGAGTTTGTATCATTTTGTTCTCCTTGTGTTCACGACAGGCGCATTTTGAAGTCCTGGTAACCGAAGCGCCGGATCACTTTGCACCGCCCGTCCGCATGGCGCCAAGCGATATCCGGCAGCGGCATCCCGTTAAAGGTGTTGTTTTTGACCATGGTATAGATGGCCATATCGCCAAATACCAGCCGGTCGCCCACCCGGGGCTGCTCTTCAAAGCTGTATTCCCCGATCACATCGCCTGCCAGGCAGGTGCGGGAGGCCAGCCGGCAGGTGACGCGCTTCTCCCCCGGGCCGCCTGCGCCGTACAGCGGCGGGCGGTACGGCATTTCCAGCACATCCGGCATATGGCAGGCGGCGGACGTGTCCAGGATCAGGATGGGCATATCGCTGTACACGATGTCCAGCACCGTGGTGATCAGCGTGCCGGCATTCAGGGCCACCGCCTCGCCCGGTTCCAGGTAGACGGTCAGGCCGTAGCGCCGCCGTATGTCCCGCAAAAGCCCTTCCAGCGCCGGCAGGTCGTAGCCGGGGCGCGTGATGTGGTGGCCGCCGCCCAGGTTCAGCCAGCGCAGCTGCGGCAGAAAGCAGCCGAACGACCGTTCGAAAGCCGCGAAGGTCTCCAGAAGAGGGGCGGCGTCCTGTTCGCACAGCGTGTGGAAGTGCAGGCCCTCGACCCCTGCGGGCAGGGCGTCCGGCAGATCGCAGCGGCGCACGCCCAGCCGGCTGCCCGGCGCGCAGGGGTCGTAAATGGCGTGCCCCTGCTGGGTAGAGTGCTCCGGGTTGACGCGCAGGCCAACGCTGGCGCGGCTGCCCTGCCAGCACGGACGGTGCGCCTCCAGCTGGGAAAGGCTGTTAAAGCTGATATGGTCGCAGATCGTGACCAGCTCCGCCATCTCCTGCGCGGTATAGGCCGGGCTGAACACGTGGTTTTCCCGCCGCGGCATCGCCTCGTGCGCCAGCCGCGCTTCGTACAGGCCGCTGGCAGTAGCCCCCGCAAGATACCGGGCGATGAGCGGGTAGGCATAGAACAGCGAGAACGCTTTCTGCGCCAGCAGGATATGGCACCCGGTGCGCTGCTGCACGCCGGCCAAAATCTCCAGGTTACGGGTCAGGGCGCCTTCGTCCACCACATAGACCGGCGTTTGCAGGGCCGGCTCGGTCTGGTACAGCCGTTCCATCATTCCACCGTAGCCGGGTCTTCCTGCACCACCCAGGGCAGGCCGTACTGATTGAGCATCTCCATGAACGGGTCGGGATCCATCTGTTCCAGGTTGAACACACCGGGTTTGCGCCAGGCGCCGTTCGCCACCAGCGCGGCGCCGATCATGGCCGGCACGCCGGTGGTGTAGCTGATGGCCTGGCTGCCCAGTTCACGGTAGCAGGCCTGATGGTCGCAGACATTGTAGATGTAGATGGTGCGGGGCTTGCCGTCCTTTACGCCGCTGAAAATGCAGCCGATGTTCGTTTTGCCCACCGTGCGCGGCCCCAGCGAGGCCGGGTCCGGCAGCAGGGCTTTCAGGAACTGGATGGGCACGATTTGCTTGCCCTCGAATTCGATGGGGCTGGTCGAGAGCATCCCCACGTTTTCCAGGCACTTCATGTGGGTCAGGTAGCTCTGCCCAAACGTCATAAAGAAGCGGATGCGCCGAACGCCGGGGATGTTTTTGGCCAGGCTTTCGATCTCCTCGTGGTGGAGCAGGTACATATCCTTTTTGCCCACCTGCGGGAAATCGTATTCCCGCTTGATCTCCATGGGCTTGGTCTCTACCCAATGGCCGTCCTGCCAGTAGCTGCCGTTGGCCGAAACTTCGCGCAGGTTGATCTCCGGGTTGAAGTTGGTGGCAAAGGGATAGCCGTGGTCGCCGCCGTTGCAGTCCAGGATGTCGATGGTATGGATCTCGTCAAAATAATGCTTGAGCGCATAGGCGCTGAACACGCTGGTCACGCCCGGGTCAAAGCCGGAGCCAAGCAGCGCCGTCAGGCCGGCCTGCTCGAACTTCTGCGCATACGCCCACTGCCAGCTATAGTCAAAAAAGGCGGTAAAGCCTTCCTCCCGGCAGCGTTTTTCGTAAATGGCGCGCCAGGCGGGATCGTCGGTATCCTCCGGCTCATAGTTGGCGGTATCGACATAGTGGACACCGCAGGCCAGGCAGGCGTCCATGATGGCCAGGTCCTGGTACGGCAGCGCCACATTCAGCACCAGGTCCGGGCCATAGGCCGTGATGACCCGCTTGATATCCTCGACATCATCGGCGTTGACCGTAGCGGTCGTGATCTTGACCGGGGTGCCGGCCTCTTCCAGCTTGGCCTTGAGTGCGTCGCACTTGGACACGGTGCGGCTTGCGATGCACAGTTCCGGGAAGGTCCCGGCGTTCTGGCAGCATTTCTGGATGGCCACGGAGGCGACGCCGCCGCAGCCGATGACAAGCGGTTTACTCATGGGGGTTCTCCTTTCAGCGTTACGGGTCGTGGGCGCGCCCGTTTCCGGCGGCGCCCGGCGGATGCGCGCGGGGGTCATTCCTCTTCTTCCTGCAGCAGGTCCTCCACATAGCGCGGCAGCATAAAGGCGCCGCGGTGCAGGTGGGTGGTATAGTACCAGGTCTTGATCCCGCGCTTGTTCCAGCGCTTGGGGTCAAAGTCCTTGAGCGGATGGTACTTTTTGCTGGCAAAGCCAAACAGCCAATACCCGGCCGGGCAGGTCGGGATATGCGCCTGGTATACGCGGCTGATGGGGAAAGAGCGGTAAGCGCGTTTGTGCATAGCACGGCAGGATTCTTCGTCCTCGTCAAAAAACGGGCTGCCGTGCTGGTATACCATGATGCCGTCCTCGTGCAGCGCCTTGTAGCAGCTGCCGTAAAATTCCTTGGTGAACAGGCCGGCCGCATGGCCCAGAGGGTCGGTACAATCGTTGATGATCAGGTCGTATTCGTCCTCGCGCCCGCGCAGAAAACGCAGGCCGTCCTCGTAATAGATGCGCACGCGGATATCGTCCAGCCCGCAGGAGTTATCGGGGAAAAATTTGCGGCATACGTCCACGAACATCTTGTCCGGCTCTACCACGTCAATGACCTCGATCTCCTGGTAGTGGGAAAGCTCGCGCGCCACGCCGCCGTCGCCGCCGCCGATGACCAGCACCCGCTTGACATCCGGGTGAACGGCCATCGGCACATGGACGATCATCTCGTCGTAGGTGAACTCGTCTTTTTCCGAAAAGATCACGCTGCCGTTGGAGGCAAGGAACCGGCCGAACTCCGGCGAATCGAACACATCGATGCGCTGGAAATCGCTGGTGCCGCTGTACAGCTGGCGCTCTACGCGAATACAGGTTTTGACGTTGGCGGTGTGCAGCTCGCCGAACCAGTAATCCATCTCCTGCATACGTTACCCCTCCTTCAAAACATTCAGTTCCGAAATGTCGGTGCTTTCCGGCCCCTGCATGGAGCAGCCCTTTTCCTTTGCGAACTCGATATACTCGATGATCTGCCGGGTGATGACTTCGCCCGGGGCCAGGATCGGGATGCCCGGCGGGTAGCACATAACAAATTCGCTGCAGATGCGCCCCGCCGTCTGCCGCAGCGGGAGCTTTTCCTTCTCCGAATAAAAGGCCTGCTGCGGGGTGGCCGCCACCAGCGGCGTGATATATTCGGCCGTGAACTGGTCGCTTTTCGGTTTGGCATACAGGCGGCGGATATCGGCCAGCGCCCCCACCAGGCGCTCGATGTCCTGGATGCGGTCGCCGATCGAGATATAGGCCAGCATATTGGAAAGGTCGCCAAACTCTACCTGGATGTCGTACTCGTCGCGCAGCAGGTCGTAGACCTCGATGCCGGTCAGCCCGATGCCCCGCGTATTGACCGCCAGCTTGGTCACGTCAAAGTCAAAGATGCTGCCGCCGTTAATCAGCTCCGACCCATAGGCATAGTACCCGCCGATGGCGTTGATCTCGCGACGCGCATACTCCGCCATATCCACCACGCGGGCAAAGCTCTGCTCCCCGCGCAAGGCCAGGTTGCGGCGGCTGATATCCAGGCTGGACATCAAAAGATAAGACGCGCTGGTCGTTTGGGTCAGGTTGATGATGTTGCCCACGTACCCGGCGTTGACCCCGGGGCCGCAGAGCAGCAGCGAGCTTTGGGTCAGGCTGCCACCGGATTTGTGCATCGAAACGGCGGCCATATCCGCCCCGGCCGCCATACCGCTGCAGGGCAGGCCGCGCCCGAAATACAGGTGCGTGCCGTGCGCCTCGTCCACCAGGGCCAGCATACCGTTTTCGTGCGCCAGCCGCACCAGCGCGCGCAGGTCGGAGCAGATGCCGTAATAGGTCGGGTTATTGATGAAAATGGCAACGGCGTCCGGGTTCTGCCGGATGGCCGCCTGCACGTCGGCCGTTTCCATCCCCAGCGGGATGCCCAGTTTGGTATCCACCTTGGGGTCGATATAGACCGGCTTGGCACCGCACAGCACCAGCGCGTTGAGGGCGCTTTTATGCACGTTGCGCGGCAGGATGATCTTATCCCCCGGCTTGCAGGCGGACAGGATCATGCTCTGCACGCTGCTGGTGGTGCCGCCCACCATCAAAAACGCTTGCGCCGCGCCAAAGGCGTCGGCGGCGAGGTCCTCGGCCTCCTTGATGACCGACACCGGGTGGCAGAGGTTGTCCAGCGGCTTCATGGAGTTTACATCGATGCCTACGCACCGCTCCCCCAGCAGCGCCACCAGTTCCGGGTTGCCCCGCCCGCGCTTATGCCCGGGCACATCGAACGGCACGACCCGCTGGCGGCGGAATCTTTCCAGCGCCTCAAAGATCGGCGCTCTCTTTTGACGTTCCAGGTCCAAGATCATTCCTCGTTTCCGGCACAACAAAAGGCAGTGTGCCAAATGATTTGCACACTGCCTGCTTTAGACCCAACGGGCAGAAGTCCGATATACGCCGGACCTGCCGCGCCCCCCGAAACGGGGACGGTCATACCGTAAATTAGAGTTTTTCAGCATCGTATTGAGCCGTAGCCGCTCTGCTGCTCTTATTGACGTTTCACAAGTGGTGTGCATCCGCACGGTTGTAAAGTGACCAACTTATAAAATTCGGGGGAATATCCCCGCCAATAATTTTGTGGCGCTTTACGCCACACGCGGCAGCGGCCAGCCCTGTCCGATGAGCTTTAGGCAGGCTTATGGTTTGCAGCCTGCCCGGCCATAGGAATATATCCTGTTCAGCCGGTACGATCGACCCGGCTCTGTTATTATTGTAACATAGCGGACGCGCTTGTCAAGAGCAGCTTGCTCGGCGCCGGGGGAAATTATTCCCTTTTTTCCTGCGCAGCCGGCTGGCCGGTGCGTCTGCGGCGGCCGGCGGCGCGCAGGCGGCTGAGCGTTTCCGGCGTCATGTTCAAAAAGCTGGCGATATAGCGGTTGTTTATATCAAAGATAAGCCCCGGGTATTCCTGCAGGAACCAGTCGAACTTTTGCTTGGCCGTGTAGTTGCACAGCGTATTCTTGATCCGGTTGTGCAGCCGCATCGACTCGGTCAGAAAGCCCGTGTACAGGTGCATGACTTCGCGGGAACTCTCGGCCAGCTCCATCGTTTCGCGGATCGGCAGCGCCACAAATTCGCTGTCAGTGACCGCCATCAGGCTGATGGGCGAAGGCTCCTCCAGCCCGCAGGGCGGCATGGCCGGCATCCCGCGCCGGCTGCAGAAACAATCGGTGTGCTCCGAACCGTCCACATCCTCATAGTATCCGCGCACGATACCGCTCCATAAAAGCAGGATATGCTTTTGGCGTTCGCCGCGGTGGAGGTAGATCTCCCCTTTTTTGTACCGCAAAACCTCCGCCATGGCGCAGAGCTTTTGCAGGGTATCCTTGTCACGGATCTGGTAGCAGTCCCGAAAAAGTTCAAGGGCTTGCATCTCCGTATAACTCCTTCCCTTTCCCCGTGGGCGGGCAAAACCGGTTGATCTGCATCAACAAAGCGTTCGGCTTTGACCGCCCTGTTTTTCTATTTTTTCTTTTTATGCTCAACAAAAGCGATTTACCATTTGTTTATATAATGGCAGACGCACCCGCCTTTTGTCAAGCACATTTGTGAGAATATAGAATATATCGCGTTGTTTCAGTAAAATTTTCGATATCTATTGCTTGCGGGCGCATCTTTTTGTATAATAGTCATATCAAACAGAAAAGGAGGTGGATCGTTGATGCATTCCCTGCCCGCAATGTACAGGACCGTCATGAAGGACCGCGCCGTCTATTTTCGGGACGCCAAAGAGGATATTACCGCGGATAATATCCGGATGCTGTTTTTTGCCAGTATGCTGACCATGGCGCTCCTGCTGCTGTTTATCCTGCTGGCACCTGTTGTGATCCACGGTTGGACGCCGACGGTCTACCATTTGGCGTTTATTCCGGCTTCGGCGCTGCTGTGCCTGAGCACCGGCTTGCAGCTGCGCTTTAAAACGAGCAACCACCTGGCCGTCAACCTGCAGTGCATCCTGTACCAGTCCACCGTGTTCTTTTTTACCATCCTGATCGATACTGCCGGCACTGCGAACGGACCGGCCGCTTTTGTCCCGCTGCTGTTTATCGCGCTGCCGGCCCTGTTTATTCTGCCGCACAGGCTGTCCTACGGTGTGGTCGTCCTGTTCGAAGTGCTGTATGTGGCGGCGATCCTGACTTTCAAGGATCCCTCGCTGGGCCAATACGATATCTTCATTTCGCTGGTCGGTCTGTCCGTCTCGCTGACCATGAACAACCTGATCATGTCGCTGCGGGTCAAGGACCACCAGATGCAGATGAAGTACAAATATCTCAGCACGATGGATTCCCTTTCCGAGATCCTGAACAAGCAGGCCTGCCTGCAGGCTTGCAGCGACTATTTGGCCGCCTTTGACCCCCATGCGATCTGTTCCCTGCTGGTGATCGATCTGGACGATTTTAAGACCGTCAACGACACCAAGGGCCACTATACCGGGGATGTGGTTTTGCAGATCATCGGCAGCATCCTGCGCCAGGTGTTCCGCCGCAGCGATGTGATCGGGCGGTTTGGCGGGGACGAGTTCCTGGTCCTGCTCAAAGGCACCGCCTCCCGCCCCTTGCTGGAACGCAAATGCCAGCTGATCCAGTCCACGCTGCGCAGCCGAACGCTGCAGCAGGTACAGACGCAGGTCTCCTGCAGCATCGGCGTGGCGCTGCTGCAAAGCCAGTCCGCCACGTTCGACCAGCTGTTCCGGCAGGCCGACCTTGCCCTTTACACGGCAAAAAAATCCGGCAAAGGGAAGACCGTGATCCTGCGGCACGAGCCGTCTGCCGCAGAGGAAAACGCGCCCGCATAACATTTTCGAAAAAACAAAGTCAAAAGACCCCTTGCCGGGGTGCAAGCGCTGCTTGCGCGGCCGGCAAGGGGTCTTGTATGGTCTTACGCCGTTTTTCGCTTAGACGGGGTGCGATTTGCTGGCATAATCCGCGTGCTGCGCATCCACGCCCTGCAGGCGGGCGTTGCGCTTTTCAAAGAATTTGGGGGCGACCTGCGGGAACATAGCGTAGGTCAGCACGTCCTCCTCCTGGATGACGTACTTGGCCGCCTCCGCCTTCATCTTTTCGACTTCCGGCTCCAGCAGGTCGGCCGGGCGGCAGGTGACGGGCTCCTCGCCCCTCAGGATCATGCGGGAGAATTCCGGCTTGACCGGCGCGGGCGTCTTGCCGTAATCGCCATGCACAAGGCCCTTGAACTCCTTGGTGACCATCTTGTAGCGCTCGCCCATGATGACGTTGAACACGGCCTGCGTACCGACAATCTGGCTGGTGGGGGTGACCAGCGGCGGATACCCGGCGTCCTCGCGCACGCGCGGGATCTCGCGCAGCACTTCGTCGAGCTGATCCTCTTTGCCGGCGTCCTTCAGCTGCTTGATCATGTTGGACAGCATACCGCCCGGCACCTGGTACAGCAGCGTGTTGGCGTCGACGCCCAGCACCTTGGGGCTGATCTGGCCGTTGGCAATGTACTTTTCGCGCAGCTTGGCAAAATGCTCGCGCACGATGTTCAGCTTGGCCAGGTCAAGGCCGGTATCGTAATCGGTGCCCTGCAGGGCGGCGACCAGGCTCTCGGTCGGCATATGGGAGGTACCCAGCGCCAGCGGGCTCATGGCTGTATCGACGATGTCCGCGCCGGCTTCGATGCCCTTAAAGATGGACATGGAGGCCAGGCCGGCCGTATAGTGGCTGTGGATGTCGATGGGGATATTGACGGCCGATTTCAGCGCCTTGACCAGGTCGTAGCAGGTGTACGGCTTGAGCAGGCCGGCCATGTCCTTGATGCAGATGGAATCCGCACCCATCTCCTCCAGCTCTTTGGCATACTCGACAAAGTATTCGTTGGTATGGACCGGGCTGAGCGTGTAGCTGATGCAGGCCTGGACGTGCGCTTTCTCCTTGCGCGCCGCGCGGATCGCCGTCTGCAGGTTGCGCGGGTCGTTCAGCGCATCGAAAATACGCAGGATGTCGATGCCGTTGGCCACCGACTTCTGTACAAAGTACTCGACGGCGTCATCGGCATAATGGCGGTAGCCCAGCATATTCTGGCCGCGGAACAGCATCTGCAGCTTGGTGTTGGGCATTTCGCGGCGCAGCGTGCGCAGGCGCTCCCACGGATCTTCGTCCAAAAAGCGGATGCAGGCGTCAAACGTAGCGCCGCCCCAGCACTCGACGGAGAAATAGCCGACTTCATCCATCGTTTTAAGGATCGGCAGCATCTCATCGATGGTCATGCGGGTGGCCAACAGAGACTGGTGCGCGTCGCGCAGGACCACCTCTGTGATCTGAATGGGTTTCTTAGCCAATCTTATTCACCTCGTTTTCAAACTCTGCTTTGCACAGGAGCCGCGATCAGTTCATGCTGCACAGCAAATCGCCGGAGCTGACCGTATCGCCCTTGTTCACGTTGACGCTGGCGATGGTGCCGTCCTGCGGGGCGGAGATCTCGTTTTCCATCTTCATGGCTTCCAGGATCAGCAGCGTATCGCCGGCTTTGACCGAATCGCCGGGCTTGACGCGCACATCCAGGATGTTGCCGGGCATCGGGGCGTTGACCGCCACGGCGCCGGTACTGCCGGACGCAGCCGGTGCAGCGGCCGGGGCGGGAGCAGCGGCAGGCGCAGGCGCTGCGGCCGGGGCGGGAGCGGGCGCGGCCACAGGGGCGGCGGCGCCGCCGGCGGTCTCCTCAACGGTAACATCATAAGCAACGCCGTTCACGGTCACGGTAAGGTGTTTCATGGGGGTATCCTCCTTAGTATCGTTCAGGTTTTGTATTTACAGGGTGATGTTGCCATGCTTCTTGGCCAGGCGCACGGCGCGCTTGCTGGCCAGCATATCCAGGGCCTGGGCCACGGCCGCACGCACGTCGCCCGCCGCAACGGCGGCATCGGCCGCGCCGCCGGCTACCGCCGCCTGCGCGCCGGCCACTTCCTTGCGGTAAGCGTCCGCTTTGGCCTTAGTCGCCTGCCGGATGTTGTCCGAAGCGTCGATCTCGTCTTTATACCGCACGCTGACAGCGGCCTCCGGCGCAAGCGGCGCAACGGTGCAGCCCTCGACCGCCACGCGCCAATCGGCCGAAGCGGCAAAGACCGTATAGATCGGGCCGACCGCTTCCCCGGCCAGGACGGCCACCTTGGCGGTCGTGGCCTCGGCGTAAACGCCGGCCAGGCGGGCCGCCTGGCGGATACCGCCGGCCATATCGTCGCCCTCGCTGCGCACAAAGCCCTCGGTGTTGACGACCGTAACGACCGGGATGCTGTAAGCGTCGCACAGGCGGATAAAGCGGGCTGCTTTCGCTGCGCAGTGGTGGTTGATGGTGCCCTTGTCGGTAGCCACAATACCGGCCGTCACGCCGCCCACCGTGGCCAGCGCCGTGTAAACCGCCTTGCCGTAGCCGCCGTACAGCTCTACCAGGCTGTCCGCATCGGCCAGCGCCGCAGCGGCCTCCGCCGCCGTATACTTGGCCAGGTCCAGCGCCTTGGCGGGCGCATCGTAATCGAACACGGCCGGGCCGGCCAGGTTGTTCGCCGGCATAAGGCCCGCAACGCGGGCGGCCGCCTTGGCGGCTTCCAGGGCGTCCTTGACCACTACGGAAGCCACGCCGGCGCGCGCGGCAAACACGGCGCTGCCGGCGCCCTGCACCTTGTCTTCGCTGTTGAACGGCGCGTTCAGGAACAGCTCGGCGTCCTCGCTCATGACGCACAGGTCCGCCGCCGCTGCCTGGACCGAAGCCGTGCCCGCGCAGGTGCCGACTACCACGGCGATCTGCGGCACAACGCCGGAGATGCGGGCGATTTCCGCCGTCAGGCGGGAATTGGCGTTCAGCAGTTCAAGACCGCTCTGCAGGCAGGCGCCGTTCGAATTGTAGAAAGTCACGACCGGGGCGCCCGTCTCGGCCGCCATCTTCAGCACCCGGATATTCTTTTCGATATCGGGCACATCCACGGCCTGGCCGTTCTGAAACACCGTGTACACGCTCTGACCGTTGGCACAGCCATAAGCGGCGCTGACGGGACCATCAGCAAACAAAGCGGTATAGGTCCCCTCATCATAAAATGCGGCAAGGATTTCCGCCTTGCCAGGTTTTTTTGCAGCCATGTACTGACCTCCTGTAATAATTAAAAGCGCGCCGGCCCCAGGCCCTGCGGGTCGTTTCACGGCGCAGGAACCGGCACAATGCCATATAAGACAATTATACTACTTTCTTGCCGCACAGACAAGTGGATTCTGTGCACAGGGCACGGTTTTCGCAAAGTTTTTTATCCCGCTTTTTCAGCGCGGCGTTTCCGCCTCACCGCGCGGCGGCTTCCCGGCCGCTTTTGCCGCCGCGTTGCTCAGCGCCGTGACCTCGGAGCGCTTCAGCTCGCGCCATTCGCCCGGCGGCAGCATCCCCAGCTTGACCGGGCCTTCCGCGTTCCGCTTCAGGCGGATCACCTCCAGGCCGACGGCTTCGCACATACGGCGGATCTGGCGGTTGCGGCCCTCGTGCAGCGTGATCTCCAGCACGGTGCGCCCCGGTTCGTCGCTGACCACATGGATCACAGCCGGTTTTGTCTTGACGCCATCGTCCAGTACCACGCCGCTGGAAAGCCGGATGATCTGTTCTTCGCTCGCGCGCGGGCGCACCGTCACGCGGTACAGCTTGCCGATCCCGCCGGAAGGGTGCGTTAGCAGGTTGGCGAACGCCCCGTCGTCGGTCAGCAGCAGCAGGCCCTCGCTGTCCTTGTCCAGGCGGCCTACCGGGTAGACGCGCCGGTCCACCCCCTGGATCAGGTCCATCACGGTCTTGCGCCCGCGCTCGTCTGCGGCGGTCGTCAGGTAGCCGCGCGGCTTATGCAGCATAATGTATATATATTTGCGCTTGCGCACGATGCGCACGTTTTTTCCGTCAATGGATACCTTGTCGTAGTCGGGGTCCATCTTGTCCCCCACCCCGACCGGGTGGCCGTTGACCTTGACCCGCCCCTCCGCGATCAGCTTTTCGGCTGCGCGGCGGGAGCAAACGCCCTGGTCGGACAGGACTTTCTGTATGCGTTGTTCTGCCATATCGTTTTCCTTTTTGCAAATGCGCCGCAGCGGCTCACTCGCCGCGGGCGGCCTGCGCCGCCTGTTCGGCCGCTTCGAACGCTTCTTTTGCGGCTTCGTTGGCGGTTTCCTGGCTGGGTTTCCCGCGGCCGAGCATGGCTGCCAGCTTGTCCACCAAGTCCGGCAGCGCGTTGATGGCGTTATCGATGGTATTAGCGTGCTCCATCAGCTGCATGGTGCGCACGCCGGACGGCGTGATGACCAGGAACGCCACCGGCGTAATGGAAACGCCTGCACCGGAACCGCCGCCGAACATCTCTTTGCTGGCCTTGGCCCCCACGTCCGAGCCGCCCGAAGCAAAGCCAAACGTCACGCGGGACACCGGGATGATCGTGGTATCGGCATCGACCTTGATCGGCTCCCCGATAATGGTAGAAGAATCGACCATATCCCGGACCTTGTCCATCGTGATGCCCATCATCCCCTGAAGTGGATGTTCTGCCATAATGAAAGACCTCCTTAGTATCTGTGCGCGCCGTCAGGCGCTCAGCTGCCCGAGCATTTTCTGCAGCGGGATCTCTCCGTTCTCATTTTTTTGCAGCAGCGTCCATAAGATCACTACTATTATATATGTCCTGCCAACGATTTGGCAAGCCAGGCGGCGGTTTTCTTTTTGCTTGCCGGTAAAATCCGGCTCCAGGCGCAATTCGTCCGCCCGGATGCGGACGTGGTCGCGCGCCATGGCCAGCAGCGTGTTAAACAGGGCGATGCGGCGCCCGTATGTAATGGCGGTATCGGCCGCATCCGCCCCGGTAACGGTCCAGACGACCTGCAAACGCCGCACCTCTATGCGCCGCAGCAGCCGCTCGCGCCGCGGCCAGAGCGCGCGCCCCAACGTCCCCATGGCGGCCAGCAGGCCGTCGGCCGACGGCTGTGTGCGCGCCGGCGCGCCGGGGTCCGCCTTGGGGGCCGGCACGCCCTGCGCCCCGGCCGGCGGCGGGCCGGAGGGGGCCGGCTCGCTTTCCCCTGCCTGCGCCTTGGGGGCGGGCGGCTTTTGGGGGCGGCGCTTTTTCTTTTTTGTTTTCGCCTTTTTCTTTTCCGGCGGCGGGTAGAGCGGCAGGCGCAGCGGACCGGCCAGCAGCCGGCACACAGGCCCTTCTTTTTCCGTCCAGCGGACCTGCAGCCCGACCGGGAGCAGCAGCAACACGCCTACCAGCACGATCAGGACCAGCAGCAGGATGCCGATGCCTTTCAGCGCCAGCAGCACGCCGCCCAGCAGCGGGTTCATGTCGTCTCCTCCATCCCAAGCTGACGCGGCAGCTCCTCCCCTTGTTCATCAGGCTGTTCGGGGCCTTCTTCGTGCAGCGGCGGCAGGTCGGCCAGGCTGCCCAGGCCGAACACCCGCAGGAAGGTATCGGTCACGCGGAACGCGACCGGCCGCCCCGGCAGATCCAGGCGGCCGGCTTCTTCGATCAGGCCGCGCTCCAGCAATTTGGATACGGTCGAAGAAGAATCCACCCCGCGCACCTGCTCGATAAAGCTGCGCGAAACAGGCTGGTTGTAGGCGATCACGGCCAAGACCTCCAGCGCCGCCGGCGAAAGCGGCGCATTGTGGCGCGTATCCAGCACACGCTTGACGATCTCGCCGTAAAACGGGCGCGTGGCCAGCTGCCAGCGGCCGCCCTCAAAGCGCAGCAGCATCAGCCCGCTGCCGCGAGCGTCATATTCCGCCTGCAGCGTTGCCAGCAGTTCTTCCGCCTGGGCGGGTTCGATGCGCATGGCCTCGGCCAGGCGGGCCGCTTCGACCGGCTCGCCGTTGGCAAAGAGCATGGCTTCCAGCGCGCCCAGTTTTTGTTGTTCGTTCATTCGGCGTCCCCCTTCCCTTCCGGCCGTGCGCGGCGCTTGTGCCGGCGGTCGATCTGCAGCGCGCCGTCCGCCGCCACCTGCACGCGCCCGGCGCGGATCAGCTCCAGCAGCGCCAGGAAACTGGCCACATTGGTGCTGCGGCTGTCCTGCGCGCTGAACAGCTGGCCCATCCTGTGCAGGGTGCCGCGCAGCAGGCCGCGCAGCAGATGCAGTACCCGGCTGGAAACGGAGACAAACGGCGCTGTCACCAGCGGTTCAAACCGTTCCTGGCTCGGCTTTTTGCGCCGCAGGCTCCTGCCCATCAGCCCGAACCAGGCCTGTACCAGCCGGTCCGGGTCCTGCGGGCGCGAATATTCGGCCGGGCTTTCCAGCGGCATGGGGCTGCGCACCGCGGTATACAGGTCCCGCGCGCGTCCGCCCAGCTCCGCCGCCACCCGCTTGCAGGTACTGTACTCGATCAGGCGGCCGGTCAGTTCGGCCTTCATGCGCTCCGCTTCCTGGCTGCGCGGCAGGAGAAGCGCGCTTTTCATCTGCACCAGGTGGGCGGCCATATCGATAAATTCGCTGGATACCTCCATGCGGTCCTGCATGGTGGCGATGGCCGCCGTATACTGGTCGATCAGCTCCATGATATTGATATCATAGAGGTTCATTTTGTTTTTTCCGATCAGGTGCAAAAGCAGATCCAGCGGACCGTCAAAATCTTCTATATGAAAGGTCAGTTCCTGCATAGTTCCCCTTCTGTGCTATGAAACAAAGATGCGGCCGGCAAAAAAGGTCGCCGCATCCAGCAACCGCCAGACACGGTCCACCAAAAAGGAAAGCGGCCGGTCCAAAAAGCCGAATACCACCAGCAGCAAAACCGCGATCATCATGTAGCGCTCGTACTGCATGGCGCGGAAGTACAGCCGCCGCGGCAAAAACAAAAGAAAAATGCGGCTGCCGTCAAACGGCGGGATGGGCAGAAGATTGAAAACCGCCAGGCTGATGTTCAGCGAAATAAGGATGCTTAAAAAATCGAGCGCCACCGCCCAGCCGCCGCCCGTGTAGTACCAGACGGCCAGATATTTATAAAGGATAAGACCCACAAAGGCCAGCAGCAGGTTGGCGGCCGGCCCGGCGGCCGCCGAAAGCGCCATATCCCGCTTGGGGCTGCGGAAGCGCCGCACATCGATCCCCACCGGCCTGGCCCAGCCAACACCGCCCAAGACCATGCACAGGGTGCCCATCCAGTCAAAGTGGCGCAGCGGATTAAGCGAAAGGCGGCCGGCGTTCTTGGCCGTCGGGTCCCCCAAAAGCCAGCTGACCAGCGCATGGGCGGCCTCGTGAAACGGGATGACGAGCAACACCGCCGCCGCGCGCAGCGCAAATACATATAGTGCCGTTGGTCCCAGCAGGCCGTTCATCCGTCCACCCCTTGCGCAGAAATTCTTTTGCTATTATACTGTATCCTGCGCGGCAAAACAAGTGTTTTTGCCGCACAGGCCGCTTTTTGGGCGCAGCGGCACGCTTTTTGGCCCTGTTTGCGGAGCACAAAAAATAAATTTACGCCCAAGAAGGATATTTTTTCAAAAAGGCCTTGCTTTTTTCGTTTGGATTTGCTATGATAGTACAGCTATGTAAAAGGAGGTGCAAGCTATGGCCAAATGTGAATGCTGTGGCAAGGGTGTTGCGTTCGGCATCAAGGTATCCCACTCCCACCGTCGGAGCAATCGTACCTGGAGCCCCAACGTGAAGCGCGTAAAAGCTGTGGTGGATGGGTCCCCGAAGTATATCTACGCCTGCACCCGCTGCCTGCGCTCGGGCAAGGTCACCCGCGCAGTCTGATCCGATCCGAACCCAAAAATGCCGGTCACTTTGTGGCCGGCTTTTCTGCTATTTCAAAAGGAGAAGCCGCCATGCTGCCAAACGACCCGGTGATGCTGCTGAGCTATGTCAACACCCAGCTGCGCGACCGCGCGGAGGACCTGGATTCCTTCTGCAAAACAGAAAACGCCGACAAAGCTGCGCTGTGCCGCAAGCTGGCTGATATCGGCTACGAATATGACGCTGCGCAAAACCGGTTCCTATGAATACGTTGAGGAGGCAAGCTTGATGAACTTCGTATTTGTTTCGCCGCATTTCCCCAAAACTTACTGGAACTTCTGCGATCGGCTGCGCCGCAACGGCGCAAACGTGCTGGGCATTGGCGATGCGCCGTATGCCGAGATCCCCGCCCCGCTGCGCACAGTGCTGACCGAATACTACCGTGTGGACGATATGGCCAATTACGACGCCATGGTGCGGGCGATGGGCTACTTTACCCACCGTTACGGCAAGATCGACTGGGTGGAGAGCAACAACGAATACTGGCTGGAGCAGGACGCCGCCCTGCGCACCGATTTTAACATCACCACCGGCGCCAAGAGCGACTTTATCGAGCGCATCAAACTGAAAAGCCGCATGAAGGAGAGCTACCGCGCCGCCGGTGTGCCGGTGGCCCGCCACCACATGGTCTCTACGCTGGAGGCCGCCCTGCCCTTTATCGAACAGGTCGGCTACCCCGTCATCGTCAAGCCGGACAACGGCTGCGGCGCCGAGGCGACCTATAAGCTGTGCGACCGCGGGGAGCTGGAAGAATTTTACCGCCATCTGCCGCCGACGCAGTACATCATGGAGGAGTTCATCAGCGGCACCATCGTCAGCTTTGACGGCGTAGCGGACAGCCGCTGTGTGCCGCTGTTTTATACAAGCAACTACTTCCCTACCCCGATCATGGACATCGTCAACACGAACGGGGATCTCTGCTACTGGACGCAGAAGGAGGTCCCCGCAGCGCTGCGGGACGTCGGTTTCCGCACCATCAAAGCTTTTGGCGCAAAAAGCCGCTTTTTCCACTGTGAGTTTTTCCGCCTGAACGCGGACAAGCCGGGCCTGGGCAAGGCCGGGGACTATGTGGCGCTGGAGGTCAATATGCGGCCGGCCGGCGGCTACACGCCGGATATGATCAACTTTGCCAACAGCGTGGACTGCTACCAGATCTGGGCCGATATGGTCTGCTTTGACGAACTGCGCAGCCAGCGGCTGAACCTGCCGCACTACTACTGCGTGTATGCGGGCCGGCGGGACGGCAAGCATTACGCCCACAGCCACGAAGAGATCCTTTCCGCCTATGGCAGCCGCATGAAGATGTGCGACCGTATCCCGGACGCCCTGGCGCTGGATCTTGGCAACCAGATGTATGTGATCAACGCCGATACCGAGGCCGAGCGCGATGCGTTTATCCGCTTTGTCCACGAGCGTGCCTGAGCCTGCAAACGGCAAAAAATATGGAAAAACGGGACAAACCTGTAAATCTTTGCTGCGTTGCAGCTGTTTTTGGCAGGTTTGTCCCGTTTTTCTGTTTACAGACCGGGGGCAAAAGGTGTAAAATGACAGAAAAGATTCCCGCAAGCGACCCGCCCGGGCGCTTGCCGGCGGTCCCGCGCAAAGGGGGCCGCATATCCTTTGCCAGAGGGGAGGCTATACGCGCATGAGACCATCCGTCCGCTTTATGGCCGCGTTGTGCGCCGCCGCGCTGTGCGTTTCGCTGGCCGGCTGCCGGCGCGGCGGCACGATCGACCTGCCGCAGGAAAGCAGCGCGCCCACGCAAAGCGCCACGCGGGAGACGGCTGCCGAAGCCGCGCAGACCAAAGCCGAACAGGACGATGTCGGCACGGTTTTGCCGCAGACGGCGGACGCCGGCCACGCTTATGTCAACGAAACGCTGTTGATCGGCGATTCCAACACCGCGCGCTATATGATGTACGCCGACGAGACCGGCACGGCTTTTACCAGCCCCAAGAACAACATC
>CALWNS010000173.1 GCA_944382805.1 uncultured Gemmiger sp.
AAATGAGTACAAAATAACAAAACTAGCGGGCGTACGCAGCCTGATTTTGTCCAATTTATAAAGGCCGCCCGGCGGGCGGCCATGCAGGGGGAAGAACATTTGGCGTTACGGTCGGTGGAACTGGACAGCATCGAACTGGCGGCGGCCATTTTTGGCAACGGCGACCAGAATGTGCGTGTGTTGGAGCAGGAATTCGGGGTCACGGCGGTGTGCCGCGGTTCCACCCTCAAGTTTTCCGGCACGGAGGAGGGCGTCGCCGCTGCCGTACACGCCGTGCAGGGCATGATCACCCTGATGGAAAACCACACCCCGCTCGACGAGCAGACCGTGCGTTACTGCATCAGCCTGGCGCGCGAAGGCGAAGAAAAGCGCCTGCGCGAACTGACCGATGATTTCGTGGCCGTCACGGCCAAGGGCCGCCCCATCCACCCCAAGACCCTGGGCCAAAAAGAGTACCTGGCCGCCATCCGCAACAACGCCATCACCTTTGGCGTGGGGCCGGCTGGCACCGGCAAGACCTACCTGGCCGTGGCCATGGCGGTCAAAGCGTTCAAGGCCAAACAGGTCGACCGCATCATCCTGACACGGCCGGCCGTGGAAGCGGGCGAAAAGCTGGGCTTTTTGCCCGGCGACCTGCAAAACAAAGTCGACCCGTACCTGCGCCCGCTGTACGACAGCCTGTTCGACCTGCTGGGGGCGGAAGCGTTCGCCCGCCTGCAGGAAAAGCAGGCCATCGAGGTCGCCCCGCTGGCCTATATGCGCGGGCGCACGCTGGACGATGCGTTCATCATCCTGGACGAGGCGCAGAACACCACGCCCGAACAGATGAAGATGTTCTTGACCCGTATGGGCGCCAACAGCAAGGTGGTCGTCACCGGCGATGTGACCCAGATCGACCTGCCGGACAAAAGCCGCAGCGGCCTGGTGGACGCGCTGCGGGTGCTGCGCGGCATCCAGGGCATCGCCCAGGTGCAGCTGAGCGAAAAGGACGTGGTGCGGCACCGTTTGGTGCAGCAGATCGTCAAAGCGTATGAAAGGGCGGCGGGCGCAGCGTCCCGCCGCTGAGATAGAGCGAAAAACCACAAAGGGGGTCCGTTCCTAATGTCCAACAAAGTCCTCATCAGCAACGAGCAGAACGCCGTCAAGGTGCCGTCCGGTTTGCGCATCCTGATCCGGCGCAGCTGCAATGCGGTGCTGAACTTTGAAAAGTTCGAAGGCCCGGCCGAGATCAGCGTGATTTTTGTTGACAATGCGCGCATCCGCGAACTGAACAAACAGTATCGCAACAAAGATACCGCCACCGACGTGCTCAGCTTCCCGCTGGGGGAAAACGGGCAGTATGATATCGATGAGGACAACGGCTGCAAGCTGCTGGGCGATATCGTCATCTCGATGGAACGCGCCATGGAACAGGCCGAGCTGTACGGTCACACCCTCCAGCGCGAAGTCGCTTACCTGACCGTCCATTCCATGCTGCACCTGCTGGGCTACGACCATGAGGCCAGCGGCCTGGAGGCTGTCCGTATGCGCGAAAAAGAGGAGGCCGTGCTCACCCAGCTGGGCCTGCCGCGCACCGTTTCCTACACCAGCGACGAGATCCTGTACGAATGAAGATACGTTCCGATCTGGCCCGTTTCGGCCGCGGTTTTGTCTATGCCTGGAACGGCATCCGCGCGGCCGTATGGGAGGAAAGAAACTTCCGCTTCCACCTGTGCGCTTCTTTTTATGCCTATGCAGCGGCGTACCTCGCCGGTTTGGACCGGACCGGGGTGGCGCTGCTTTCGTTGTGCGTTTTTTCGGTCATCGCCATGGAGCTGATGAACTCCGCGGTGGAGCGCGCGGTGGATAAACCCGATACCACCCACTGGTGGAGCGCCGGCGCCGCCAAGGATATGGCCGCCGGCGCGGTCATGTTCACGGCCATCGGCGCGGTGTGCGTGGGCGTATGCCTGTTCGGCAACGCGGCGGCGCTCACGGCCATCTGGCGCGGGGTCACGGCCGGGCCGCTCACGGTCGCGCTGTGGCTGGCTTCGCTGGCGGCGGCATACTGGTTCACCTTCCGTTTTGGCCGCAAAAAAGACAAAGAGGAGACGCACGATGCCCCATAACCCCGTAAACGAAAAAACCGCCAGCGTATTTGTGGCGCTGGTGGGGCGCCCCAATGTGGGCAAGTCCAGCCTGACCAACCGCCTGGTGGGCGAAAAGGTGGCCATCGTCACCCAGAAACCGCAGACTACCCGCAGCCGCATCACCGGTGTGCTCACCCGCGGCCCGCTGCAGTATGTCCTGCTGGACACCCCGGGCATCCACCCGCCGCGCAACAAGCTGGACGCGCGCATGACCCAGACCGCCGCCGCCAGCATCAAAGATGTGGACGTGACCGTCATGCTGTTCGAACCGTCCGGCGCGCTGAACGAGTCCGAACAAAAAATGGTCGAAGCGCTGCGCCACAGCGCCCCGGCGCTGGCCGTTATCAACAAAGTGGACCTGCTGCGCGATTTTGCCGCGCTGGAGGCCCGCCGCCGGGAGCTGGAGGCCCTGGGCGTGTTTGACGCGGTGCTGGCCGTTTCGGCCCAAGACGGCACCGGCTGCGAGGAACTGCTCGAAAAGCTGCGTGCCTACGCCGAACCCGGCCCGCACTATTTTGACGACGACGCCTTTACCGATATGCCGGAAAAAGAGCTGGCCGCCGAGCTGATCCGCGAAAAACTGCTGCTGTTCATGCGGGAAGAGATCCCCCACGGCGTGGCCGTCACGGTCGAAAGCTTTAAGGAACGCCAGGATAAGGACCTTGTCGATATCTCGGCGGTCATCTGCTGTGAGCGGCAGAGCCACAAGGGCATAATCATCGGCAAGAACGGGCAGATGCTCAAAAAGATCGCCACCGCCGCGCGGCTGGACTGCGAAGACCTGCTGGGCGTCCACATCAACCTGAAAATCTTCGTAAAAGTCATCGAGAACTGGCGCAACCGGGAAAAGCAGATCGACGACTTGGGCTTTTCCAAGCCCTGACGGCCGCGGGCTGCGCCGCGGTTGGACAACTTTTCCGCCCGGCGGGTGGTACAATATCCCCAAAACAGGCGCCGCCGTGCGCCAAAAGGGGAGAGGGGTGCCGCCATATGCCACAGGGACCGACCGACCGCTGCACCGGCCAGTGGGCGCAGTTTGCCAAGACGGGCAGCGTATACGATTATCTGAACTTCAAACAGCTGCAGGCACAGGACAAGGAGGCGGACGCCTATGCAGATCGCGACCAGCGGGCTGGTGCTGCGCACGGTGAAGCTGGGGGAGGCGGACCAGATCCTGACGATCCTCACGCCTGACCGCGGGGTGATCTCGGCCTCCGCCCGCGGCAGCCTGCGGCTGAAAAGCAAGCTGTTCAGCGGCTGCGGCTTGTTTTGCTATTCGGAATTTACCCTTACCACCGGCCGCGCCAGCAATTTTGTCGATGCGGCCGAAGTGAAAAAAGCGTTCCACGGCCTGGGGCGCAGCGTGGAGGGCATGGCCCTGGCCGCCTACCTGGCCGAGGCGGCCGCCACGCTTTCGCCGGAACCGCCGGAAGCGGCGGCCGTTTTGCGCCTGGTGCTCAACTGCCTGTATATGATCAGCGAAAAACGGCGTCCGCTGCCGCTGCTCAAATCTATTTTTGAAATGCGCGCCATGAGCCTTTCGGGCTATATGCCGCGCATTTTGGCCTGTGACGGCTGCGGCCGGTACGACGGCGGGGATTTTTACCTGGACCCCGCCGGCGGTACGCTGCTGTGCGCAAGCTGCGCCGAAAACGCCCGCCACGTGCCCAACCTGGACCCCGGCGCGCTGTATGCGCTGCGCCATATCTGCCTGGCCGAGGACGCCAAGCTCTTCTCGTTCAACCTGAGCGAACAGAGCACCCGCCGCCTGGGCAAGGTGTGCGAGCAGTACTTTTTGGCCAACCTGGACCGCGGGCTGAAAAGCCTGGATTTCCTGCATACCGTGCTGCCGTAAAAAAGACAACAAGGAGAAAGAAAACGACCCATGGACCTCTCTTATAAAAAAACGCTGGAACTGGATAAGATCATCGCCCGCGCGGTCGCGCTGTGCGCCTGCCAGGAGACCAAGGAGCAGATGCAGGCCATCGCCCCTCTGGATACGGTGGAGGAGGAACGCTACGCGCTGGCGCAGACGAACGCCGTCAATTCGCTGCTTATCAAAAACGGCAGCCCGCGCTTTGGCGCGGTGTCGGGCGGCAAACGCATCGTGGCCCACGCGGCCAAGGGCGGCATCCTTTCGATGGGCGAACTGCTGGAGATCGCGGCCATCCTGCGCAATTTCCAGGGCCTGGCCCAGTGGTACGGCCTGACCGAGCACGACCCCCTGCCCACGGACGACCTGTTCTTTGCCCTGGCGCCGCAGCCTGCGCTGGAAAAACAGATCACCGACAGCATCCTTTCGCCGGAGGAAATGGCCGATACCGCCAGCGTTACCCTGCGCGACCTGCGCCGCCGTATCCGCGCCACCGAGGATTCCATCCGCACCAAGCTGGACAACATCATCAAGAATTCCACCACCAACAAATTTTTGCAGGACGCAGTCGTCTCGCTGCGCAACGGCCGCTACGTGGTGCCGGTACGCGCGGAGTACCGCGGCGAGATCGGCGGCGTCATCCACGATGTGTCCTCCACCGGCGCCACCGTCTTTGTGGAGCCGACCGCCGTGGTCGAAGCCAACGCCCGCATCATGCAGCTGCGCGCGCAGGAACAGGAGGAGATCACCCGGATCCTCTCGGCTTTTTCGGCGCAGGTGGGTTCGCTCGAACCGCAGTTCAGCTACAGCTACGACGCCATGCTCTCCATCGACCTGTTGCTGGCCAAGGCCCGCCTGGCGGTGGAGCAAAACGCCTTTATGCCCGCTGTGTGCGATACGGCGCGTTTTTCCCTCAAAAAAGCGCGCCACCCGCTCATTGATAAGAAGAAGGTCGTGCCGGTAGACATTGCGCTGGGCGATGAATACGACACCCTTGTCATCACCGGCCCCAACACCGGCGGCAAGACCGTTTCGCTCAAAACGGCCGGCCTGCTCAACGCCATGGCGCAGCACGGTTTCCTGATCCCGGCGCACGACAGCTCCACCGTCTGCCATTTTGCGGAATACCTTGTGGACATCGGTGACGAACAGAGCATTGAGCAGAGCCTGTCCACCTTCTCCGGCCACATGAAGCGCATCACCGGCATCCTTGCGCTGGCGGGGCTGGGCACGCTCACCCTGCTGGACGAGCTGGGCGCCGGCACCGACCCGGCCGAGGGCGCGGCCCTGGCAGTCAGCATTCTGGAAAAGCTGCGCCGCCGCGGCACCCTGCTTATGGCGACCACCCACTATGCGGAACTCAAGGTGTTTGCGCTGGAGACGCCCGGCGTGGTCAATGCCAGCTGCGAATTTGACGTGGACAGCCTGCAGCCGACCTACAAGCTCAGCGTGGGCGTCCCGGGCAAATCGAACGCCTTCCTGATCAGCGCCAAACTGGGCATCCCGGCGGATGTCATCGAAGCCGCCCGCGCGCATATGTCCAGCGACGACAAGCGCCTGGACAGCGTACTGGCCCAGCTGGACGAGCTGAAGCTGCAGCTCAAAGCCGCCCAGGACGAGGCCGAGCAGGCCCGCTACCAGGCCGAGCACGCGCTGGAGGACGCCGAAAAGCAGCGCGGCGCGCTGCTGCGTCAGGGCGAAGTGGAGCTGGAACAGGCCCGCAAACAGGCGCGCGACCTTGTGCAGAAGGTGCAGAATGATGCCTATGCCTTGACGGACGAGCTGCGCCGCCTGCAAAAAGACGAAAAAGCCAGCGCCGCCCAGCGCGCCGTCCGCGCGCGGGAGATCGCCCGCAAGGACACCGAACAGCTGCTCAAGGGCGCGGCCAGCCGCGAGCCGGTGCAAAACTATGTGCCGCTTAAAGAAGTACAGGTCGGCCAGGAAGTCGTCATTGCGGAGCTGGGCCAGACCGCGGTGGTCACCGCCCGCCCCGACCGCGACGGCCTGGTCGAGGTGCGCGCCGGCATCCTGAAAACCAAGGTGCCGCTCTCCGGCCTGAAAGCGCCGGACAAACAGATCAAGCAGCCCAAGAGCCGCCGCGAACCCCATACCCACACCCATGTGCAGCTCGACCATGGCCGCAAGGCCAGCCTGGAACTGAACCTGCTGGGCTATACGGTCGAGGAGGCCCTTGGCGAGGTGGATCGGTTTTTGGACAGCGCCGTGCTGCGCGGCCAGCATACGGTATACCTGATCCACGGCCTGGGCACCGGCGCGCTGCGCGCCGGCATCCAAAAGCACCTGCGCACCCACCGCCAGGTCAAAAGCTTCCGCCTGGGCGGTTATGGCGAAGGCGGCGCCGGCGTGACCGTGGTGGAGCTGAAATAAGGCGGATCGCCGCCGGCGCGGCAAGATCCCGGCGCCCTGGCGGCCGGCGAAAGTCGGGCCGAA
>CALWNS010000174.1 GCA_944382805.1 uncultured Gemmiger sp.
TCGTGCGCCGCGCTGGCGGCCGCGCTGCTGGGCGGCTGCGCCGCCCGCCCGGATACCGAAAAAGCCGCGGCGCTGCTGGCGGCGCTGCAAAACACCGCCGCCCTGACCGACTACGCCGTCATCAGCCACACCGATATGCAGGTGGGCAACGCCGGGGCCAGCGACGGGCTGACCATCACCCAGCGTTTCTGGCGCTCCGGCGCCGACGCCATGCAGAAAATGTCCGCCTGCGACGCCGCCGGCCAGGCCCTGTTCGAAAACGGCTCCGCCGTCGTGGGGGACGTCTACTACTGGTACGACGGCGCCGTCTGGGCGCCGGATACCACCGGAATGGCGGCGGCCTCCAACCTGAACTGGGTGCCCAAGGTCACCTGGCCGCAGGATACGCGGGACTTTACGCTGGAGGAACAGGACGGCGCATACACCGTCACCTTCCGCCAAAGCGCGTTCCCGGACCTGGTGCAGTCGCAGGCGGACGCCTTGCAGGCCGAGGCCGACGCCCTGCGCGAGCAGGGCTTTGCCGAAGCCGCCGACGCCCGCCAGGCCGAAGCCGACAGCGCCCGCCAGGCAAAGTACCACGCCCTGCGCTATACCATCGAGGTGGCGGACGGCCGCGCCGTGGCCTGCACCACCTACTCCGAGGTGGAGCAGCCGGCCGTGCAGGGGCTGGACTCGGTCGGCATAGCGGCGGACGAGCTGGTGACCAGCACCATCACCTACACCTGGCGGCTGACCGGCTCCGACCCGCAGCAGATCGCCGCCGTTTTGGCCGAAGTGACCGCCGGCAGCGAATAGCAAAACCAAAACAAGTAAAGCCAAACACGGCTGCCGCAAAACCAAACGGTCGGCGGCAGCCGTGTTTTATTCTTTGCGTTCGCCGGGTTCGTCCGGCTTGGCGTCGGCGCAGCGGCGGCGGCAGGCGGCGCAGTTGCCGCCGCAGCCCCCCTGCCAGCCGCCATGGTTGCCGATAAACACAATGGCGACGGCCAGCGCCGCGAACACGGCCAACAAAACCAGAAAGCTGGCCAGATCCATAAAGCGCACCCCCTGTAAAAGCTTGTCCGTATGGATTATACCACACCTTACCGCAAAACGCCAGCGGGCGCGGGGCGGCCCATGCTAAAAACTGCACAAAAAACATCCCCCGCGGCGGGGCGCGGCTCACCAGAGCGCCAAACTTGGCTGTGATTTATAAATATTCATTGACAATGCATAAAACCAACATTATACTGGGAATCATCCCGCAGCACGCTGCGTGAACAAGAACACAGGATAAAAGAGGGTATACACAATGAAAAAGCTTCTTTCCGTTATGCTGGCCGCCGCCCTGGCGCTCAGCGTGACCGCCTGCGGCGCCACCGGCTCCTCCGAGCCGGCCGCCGCCTCCGACGCCGCCGGCTCCTCCAGCTCCGAAGCGGCCGAAGAACCCGCCGCCGAGGAGGACGCCACCGCCGAGGACGCCGGCGAAGCCGCCGCCCTGACCACCGTCGAGGCCGGCAAGCTCATCATGTCCACCAACGCCGCCTTCCCCCCGTACGAGATGACCACCGACGACGGCAGCTTTGAGGGCATCGACGTCGAGATCGCCGGCGCCATTGCCGAAAAGCTCGGCCTGGAGCTGCAGATCGAGGATATGGACTTTGACGCCGCCCTGCTGGCCGCCCAGAACGGCAAGAGCGATATGGTCATGGCCGGCGTCACGGTGACCGAGGACCGCCTGGTCGTGATGGACTTCACCGAGAGCTACGCCACCGGCCTCCAGGTCGTCATCGTGCCGGAGGATTCCGACATCACCTCCATCGACGACCTGAACGGCAAGATGATCGGCGTGCAGCGCGGCACCACCGGCGACCAGTACTGCTCCGCCGCCCCCGAGGACGGCGGCTACGGCGAGGACAACGTCACCAAGTATGACGACGGCCTGACCGCCGTGCGCGCGCTGAACAACGGCCAGGTGGACTGCGTTGTTATCGACAACGCCCCCGCCCAGGAATTTGTGGAAGCCAACCCCGGCCTGAAGATCCTGGAAACCGAGTTCGCCAACGAGGACTACGCCATCGGCGTGGCCAAGGGCAACACCCAGCTGCTGGACGCCCTGAACGGCGCCATTGCGGAGCTGCAGGCGGACGGCACCATCCAGTCCATCCTGGATAAGTACATCAGCGCCGAATAAGCAAAAACCATCCGTTGGGGCGGCCCGGACCGGGCCGCCTTTTTGGTGAAGAATACACAACAGGAAAGGGGAAGGGCGCATGAACCTGGCCCAACAGTTTGAAACGCTGTCCGAACTGGCCCGCAGCGGGCAGGTGCTGCCGTTTTGGCAGGACATTTTTGTCAAGTTCTACCAGGCGTTCCTTTACGAAAACCGCTGGCTGCAATACATCGAGGGCGTGGGCACTACGCTGCTGGTCACGGCCATGGCGCTGGCCCTGGGCGTGATCCTGGGCAGCATCGTGGCGCTGGTGCGCGTGGCGCACGACCAGCAGCGCCCGCACCGCCGCAACCCGGTGCTGGGCTTTTTCAACGCGGCGTTCAAGGTGTATGTCACGGTAATCCGCGGCACGCCCATGATGGTGCAGCTGCTCATTATGAGTTCGGTCATCTTTCTTTCCAGCCGCAACTATACGATGGTCGGCGCGCTGACGCTGGGCATCAACTCCGGCGCGTATGTGGCCGAGATCATCCGCGGCGGCCTGATGGCCGTGGACCCCGGCCAGATGGAAGCCGGCCGCAGCCTGGGGCTGGACTACCTGACCACCATGGTGCGCATCGTCATCCCGCAGGCCGTCCGCTCCATCCTGCCTTCTTTGGGCAACGAGTTCATCATCCTGCTCAAGGATACCTCGCTCATCACCACCATCGGCGGCAAGGAGCTGCTGTACGCGGCGCAGGGCGTTATGAACCGCACCTACGAGGCCATGTTCCCGCTGCTGGGCATCGCGGCCATCTACCTGGTGCTGGTCATGATCTTTACCTGGCTGCTGGGCAAACTGGAAAGGAGGCTGGCGCAGAGTGATCGACGTTAAAGGCTTACGCAAAAAG
>CALWNS010000175.1 GCA_944382805.1 uncultured Gemmiger sp.
CGCGCGGGGGATAAAATGGTCGTATTTTTGATAACACGCTGCGTGTTTCTGGCGGCAGGGGTGCGGAAAATGGCCTATGATATGATCTGGATCATACTATACACGGCCCAAGGCGGACCCACATACGACAGGAGGCAAACCATGCGGATCCTATATGTAGACATCGACACCCTGCGCCCCGATCACCTGGGCTGCTACGGCTATGCGCGCGGCACAAGCCCCAACATTGACGCCGTGGCCCGCGACGGCGTGCGCTTTACCGACTGCTATTGCTCGGACGCCCCCTGCCTGCCCAGCCGCGCCGCCCTGATGACGGGCCGCTTTGGCATCCACACCGGCTGCGTGGGCCACGGCGGCGCCAACGCCGAAATGTGCCAGGAGGGGCCGGGCCGCGGTATGGCGGATTTCAACGGCCGCTACAACCTGCCCGCCGTGATGCGCCGCGCTGGTATGCACACGGCCAGCATCAGCTCGTTCCCCGACCGCCATGGCGCCTGGTGGTTCAACGGCGGTTTTGACGAGACGTATAACATCGGCAAGCGCGGGCTGGAGGGCGCGCACGAGGTCGTGCCCGTGGCGCTGGATTGGCTGGAGCGCAAGGGCAAGAACGAAAACTGGTTCTTGCACGTACACGTGTGGGACCCGCATATCCCCTACCGCACGCCGGAGGCGTTCGGTGAGCCGTTTGCCGAAAGCCCCCTGCCCGACGCCTGGATGACCGAAGAGATCCTGGCAGCCCACCGCGCGCACAAGCCGGGCGGGCATTCCGCCTGCGAAGTGACCGGATACGACAGCACCCCCAACCCGGCCACGCCGCGCCAGCCGGTCGAGATCAAAGACCTGGGCGACTTTAAGCATATGGTGGACGAATACGATACCGGCATCCTGTATGCCGATACCAAGCTGGGGCAGATCTTTGACCGCCTGCGCGAGTTAGGCCTGTACGAGGATACGGCCATCATCATCAGCTCCGACCATGGCGAGGACCTGGGCGAGATGGGCAGCTACTGCGAACACGGCGAAGCGGACTACGCCGTGACCCACATCCCGCTGATCATCAAGTGGCCGGGCGGGGCGAAGAACGCCGTTTCCCGCGGGTTCCACTATAACCTGGACCTGCTGCCCACGCTGGTGGACCTGCTGGGCGGCGTGCCGCCGTTTACCTGCAACCCGGTGGTGGGCAACCCCAACCCCGTGACCTACGACGGCGAAAGCTACGCCGGTTGCGTGCGCACCGGCGCGGACGGCGGGCGCGAAGCGCTGGTGGTGAGCCAGTGCGCCCATGTGTGCCAGCGCAGCGTGCGTTTTGGCGACTATATCTATATCCGTACCTACCACGACGGCTACCACCTGACCCCGGCCGAGGAGCTGTTCAACATAAAAGAGGACCCGCACGAGACCCGCGACCTGGCCGGGGAAAAGCCCGAGCTGTGCTGGCACGCGGCCTGGTACCTGGAGCGCTGGGTGGCGCAGAATATGCTGAGCAACATCGACCGCCGCAACGCCGACCCGCTGTGGAACGTCATTGCCGAGGGCGGGCCGTTCCACTGCCGCGGCTACCTGGCCGACTACTGCCGGCGGCTGGAGGATACCGGCCGCGCCGACTGCGCCGCGGCCCTGCGCCGGGAACACGCGCGCGAACTGTAAAAAAGGGGGGGGAGAACCATGGCCAAGCGCCCGCATATCATCATTTTCAACCCGGACGAAATGCGCTGGGACACCATGGGCCACATGGGCAACCCGGCGGCGTGTACGCCGTTTTTGGACGGATTTGCCAGGACCGAGGCCGTCTCGTTTTCGAACGCCTACTGCCAGAACCCGGTCTGCGTGCCCAGCCGGTGCAGCTTTTTTACCGGGCTGTACCCCCATGTGCGCGGCCACCGCACCATGAGCTACCTGCTGCACCCCGGCGAGGAAACGCTGTTCAGCGAACTGAAAAACGCCGGCTACTATGTGTGGATGAACGACCGCAACGACCTGTGCGCCGGGCAGATCCCCGGCTGGTGCGAAAGCCATGCCAGCGAGATCTACTACGGCGGGCAGAAGCCCCTTGGCCCCGGCCCGGAGCGGGAGCTGCGCGGCGAGCCGGGGAGCAAGAATTACTATTCCCACTTTGAGGGCAAGCTGCGCCTGGACGCCGGGGGCAAAAACTACAACGGCGACGACGAAGCCGTGGACGCCGCCATCGCGCGCATCCATGACCGCCCGGCCGACCAGCCGCTGTGCGTGTTTTTGGGGCTGATGTTCCCGCACGTGCCCTACCGGGTCGAGGAGCCGTACTTTTCCGCCATCGACCGGAAAAAGCTGCCCGCCCGCATCCGCCTGGAGGAATGCAGCGGCAAGTCGAAAGCGATCGAGATGATCCACGGCTATGTGGGCATGGACGGCTACACCGAAGCCGACTGGGACGAGCTGCGCGCGGTCTACCTGGGGATGTGCGCCAAGGTGGACGCCCAGTTTGCCCGGCTGGTGCAGGCGCTGAAGGACGAGGGCATCTATGACGACTGCGCGATCTTTTTCCTGTCCGACCACGGCGACTTTGCCGGCGATTACGGCCTGCCGGAAAAAGCGCAGAACACCTTCGAGGACTGCCTGACCCGCGTGCCGCTGCTGATAAAGCCGCCCAAGGGCACGCCGCTGGACCCCGGCGTGAGCGAAAGCCTGGTGGAACTGGTCGATTTTTACGCCACCGCCATGGACCTGGCCGGCGTGCAGCCCGGCCACACCCATTTTGGCCGCAGCCTGCGCCCCGTGCTGGCCGACCGCGCCGCCGCCGTGCGCGACTGCGTATACAGCGAGGGCGGCCGGATGCCCGGCGAGACCCACTGCGACGAATACCACCGCAACGGCAAAAACGGCGCGCCGCCCTCCATCGTCTACTGGCCCAAAATGCGCACCCAGGCCGACGATGCGGGCCACGAAAAGGGGATCATGCTGCGCACCGACCGCTGGAAGTATATCTGCCGCCCCAGCGGGCAGGATGAACTGTATGACATGGCCGCCGACCCCGGCGAGCGGGTCAACGTCATTGCGCAGCCGGCCCACGCGCCGCTGCTGGCCGACCTGCGCAGCCGGATGCTGCGCTGGCTGCAGGCCACCGCGGACATCGTGCCCTGGCAGGGCGACAGCCGCTTTACGCCGGAAATGATGTGGGGCCGCGTGGGCGGCCTGGTCCCGCCGGAAAAGGAAGCCGAGGTGCGGCAGATGATCGCTGACGGCGTGCCGTTCCCCACGCTGATGGGCTACTGCCGCGCGCTGCACGGCGAAGGGTGAACTTTACAGGGCGGCCGCAGGAATGCGCGCCGCCCTGTTCCCGTTTGCGCCGCGCTTTGTGAACTGCGCGCAACTTTTTTGTGAAAAGGCGAACGGCGCGCCGCGATCATGGTATGATAGAAACCGCAAGAGGCCGGCCGCATCCCCGGCCAGGAGGAAACCGTGGAACACACCTGCCCCGCAAAACAAAACGCCCGCCCACATTCGCTGCGGCGCATCATTACGCTGGCGCTGGCGATCCTGTCGGCGCTGACGCTGCTGCTCATGGGGCTGTGCCTGTGGTTCGTGCGCCAGCAGAACCGCGACCGGCTGACCGGCACGGCCAACGCCTATTTGCAGCTGCTGGCCGGCACGCTGGAAAACCAGCTGGGCACGACCGAAGCGTATATCACCAACGAGATCATGAACGGCGAGGAACTGCACCGTCTGGGCTTTGCCGCCACCCGCACGCAGGCCTACCTGGACGGCTACCGCGTGCGCAGCGGGTTTTCGGGCGTATTGGCGGCCGGCGGCGGGCTGACCGCCATGTACCTGTACAGCGAGCCCAACGACCTGCTGATGAGCGAATACAGCGCCGTGCGTATCGGCCGCCCCAACGAGGGCGATGTCCAGCGCACCGCGCTGGACGCCTTTGTGCGCAGCGCCGCGCAGCAGGGAACGCTGGCCGACGGCGGCTGGGCCGCCTGCCGTGTGGACGGCCGCGCCTACTGGGTGCGGGCGGCGCACTATTACGGCGTGTGGCTGGCCGCGGCGGTGGACCTGGACGCGCAGGCGAACCAAAGCGGCGGTGACGGGCTGCTGGCGTTTTCCACCCGCGCGGGCGAACTGCTGGCCGGCAGCCGCCCGGACGCCGGCGCCGCCGGGCAGTATATCGCTTTGCAGCGCCCCCTGGGCGAGCTGGTGATCGAATACTACGCCCCGCTGCCGGCGGGCGGCGGGCTGATGCTGGTCCTTTTGCTGGGCGTGGCGCTGCTGGCGCTGGCTGCGTTCGCGCTGGTCACGCGCTACCTGCACCGCAATGTGATACGCCCGGCGGAAGGGCTGGTGGACGCCATGCAGCGCATTGCGGGCGGCGATCTGACCGCCCGCGTGAACGGCGACGGCGGCAGCCGCGAGCTGCAGCAGGTCAAGGGCGCGTTCAACGCCATGCTGGAACAGATCGAAACGCTCAAGATCGAACAGTACGAAAAGACCCTGGAGGCCGAACGCTACGAGCTGGCCGCGCTCAAGATGCAGATCCGCCCGCATTTCTTTTTGAACACGCTCAAGCTTTTGTACGCCATGGCGGAGACCGGCGACACCCGCCAGATCCAGGAGCTGATCCTGCTGCTGGCAAAGCACCTGCGCGCCGTGCTGGACTACAGCAAAAAAACGACCACCCTGCGCGAGGAAGCCGAGCTGTGCCAGAACTACATTGAGCTAAGCTCCGTCGGCCAGCAGGGCGAACGCGCCTGCTGCTATGCCGAAATAGAGCGCGGCCTGGCCGAACTGCCGCTGCCGCCGCTGGCGCTGCTCAGCCTGGTGGAAAACAGCGTGAAATATGCGCAGCAGGCCGACCGGCCGCTGACCGTACACATCGCGGCCCGCGCGCTGCCGCTGGAAACGGGCCGCCTGGTACACATCCGCCTGCGGGACAACGGCCCCGGCTTTGCGCCGGAACAGCTGCAGGCGCTCAACCGCGAGGGCGAAAGCCCGGCCGGCCATTTTGGCCTGCATAACATCCGCCGCCAGTGCGCGCTGATGTACGGGCCGGATTTTGCCATGACCTTTACAAACGCCCCGGACGGGGGCGCGGTGGTAGAAATGTACATCCCGCAGCCGGATGCGCAGGGAAAGGAAACGAACGCATGAAACTGTTGATCGTAGACGACCAGACCGCGGTGAGCGAAGCGCTGCGCCGCGGCGTGAACTGGGCGCAGCTGGGGTTTGACACGGTGTGTACCGCCGGCAGCGTGCCCGCGGCGCAGGCCGCGCTGCAAGCCGCCCCGGCGGACGTGCTGCTGTGCGATATCGAAATGCCGGGCCAGAGCGGGCTGGACCTGCTCAAATGGATCAAAGCGCGCGGCCTGGAAACGCGCTGCGTGTTTTTGACCGCGCACGCCAAATTCGCCTATGTGCAGGAGGCCATGCGCCTGGGCGCGTTCGATTATATCATCCAGCCCGCCTCCTATACCGAGATCAG
>CALWNS010000176.1 GCA_944382805.1 uncultured Gemmiger sp.
CGAGACCGCCGCGCTCCCCCTGGCCGGCGCTCGCCCCCACGGCGTCGGCGGCAGGGCCCCGGCCCGCCGCCGCGCTCGCGCCGATGGGCAGCGGGGTGCACGCCGCCCTGGCCGTGCCCTACGCCCAGTACGAACCGGCCCGCCGCCTGATCGAACAGGCCGGCGCGCGCCTGGCGGAGCCGGAGTTCGGCGGCGCGGTCACGCTGCGCTGGCGGCTGCCGGCCGGGCAGGAGGGGGCCTTGTGCGCCGCGCTGGGCGAACTGCTGCGCGGCGCGGCCGAAATTTCGATCGGCGCGCCCCATTTCGCCCCGTTTTAAGCGCAAAAATTGTGAACCAACCGTTAATTTTACCGCCGCGGCCATTTTTTGCGCCGCGGCGGGAAGTATTTTTGCCGTTTTTATCGTATCTTATTTATAGGAGCCTTAAAACGCACGGCAGGAGGGACCGTCCATGACCATCCGGGAACAGACACAGACCATCGAACGCCTGACCCTCAGCCCCTACGCGGCGCTGAGCGAGCGCAGCCGCGGCCGCCGCACCCCGGAACCGCCGGACCCGCTGCGCCCGTGCTTCCAGCGCGACCGCGACCGCATCCTGCACTGCAAGGCGTTCCGCCGCCTAAAACAGAAAACGCAGGTCTTTCTTTCGCCGGAGGGCGACCACTACCGCACCCGCCTGACCCACACGCTGGAGGTCAGCCAGATCGCCCGCACCATCGCCCGCGCGCTGCGTCTGAACGAGGACCTGACCGAGGCCATCGCCCTGGGGCACGATCTGGGCCATACCCCGTTCGGCCACGCGGGCGAGCGCGCGCTGGACCGCCTGTGCCCCGGCGGCTTTACCCACTACCGCCAAAGCCTGCGCGTGGTCGATTTTTTGGAAAAGGACGGCAAGGGCCTGAACCTTTCGTGGGAGGTACGCAACGGCATCATCACCCACACCACCGGGACCTGGGCGCGCACGCTGGAGGGCTGCGCCGTGCGCTATGCCGACCATATCGCCTTTTTGAACCACGACATCGAGGACGCCATCTCCGCCGGCGTGCTGGACCCGGCGGCCCTGCCCGCCGAGGCGGTGCAGGTGCTGGGCAAAACCAAAAGCCAGCGCATCACCACCATGATCGCAGACCTGGTGCGCAGCAGCCCGCGGGACCGCCTGGCCTTTTCGCCGCAGGTGGAGGACGCCTACCACCTGCTCAAGGACTTTATGTACGCCACCGTCTATGTGGACAAGGAGGCCAAGCGTGAAGAGGGCAAGGTGGACAAGATGGTGGCCGAACTGTACGAGCGCTTTTGCGCCGACCCTTCGCTCATGCCCACCTTTTACATGGCCATCGCCTTCAACGAAGGCGTGGACCGCGCCGCCGCCGACTATATCTCCGGCATGAGCGACGAGTACGCCGTACATATGTTCGAACAGCTGTTCGTGCCCCAGAAATGGGCGGTCTTGTAAGGAACGGAATGCTGTAAGTGAGGAAAGGAGGGGAGACCGTTGATCCCGCAGGATTATATCCAGGAAGTCGTGCGCCGCAACGACATCGAGGACCTGGTCGGCCAGTATGTCAGCCTGCGCCGCCGCGGGCGCACGCTGGTGGGCCTGTGCCCGTTCCATAACGAAAAATCCCCCTCCTTTACCGTCTACCCGGAAAACCAGAGCTTTTACTGTTTCGGCTGCGGGGCGGGCGGCGACGCCATCACCTTTGTACGCAAGATCAACAACCTCGGCTATGTCGAAGCCGTCAAGCAGCTGGCCGCCCGCGCCGGGATGCCCATGCCGGAGGAGGACGACAAAGAGGGCCGCGCCCGCAGCCGCCTTTTGGAGATCAACCGCTGCGCCGCCCGCTATTTTTACGAGCAGCTCAACGCCCGCACGCCGGAGGCCGCCGCCGCCCGCCGCTACTGGAAGGAGAAGCGCGGCCTTTCGGACGCCGCCATCCGCCGCTTTGGCCTGGGCTATGCGCCGGAGGATTTCTCCGGCCTGCTGCACTACCTGCGCCGCCGCGGCTTTGCCGAAGAAGAGCTGGAACATTCCGGCCTTGTCAAGCGCAGCCAGAAAGGCAACCTCTACGACATCTTCCGCCACCGCGTCATGGTGCCCATCATCGATGTGCGCGGCAACATCATCGCTTTCGGCGGCCGCGTGCTGGACGATTCCAAGCCCAAGTACATCAACAGCCCCGAAACGCAGGTCTACAAAAAATCCCGCACGCTGTTCGCGCTCAACGTGGCCAAAAAATCGGCCTCCAAGCGGTATATCCTGTGCGAAGGCTATATGGACGTCATCAGTATGCACGAAGCCGGCTTCGACACCGCCGTGTGCGCCTGCGGCACGGCGCTCACCGCCGAGCAGGTCAAGCTGCTCAGCGAATATGCCGAGGAAGCCGTGCTCTGCTACGACTCCGACGAAGCCGGCCAGAAAGCCACCGAGCGCAGCCTGCGCCTGTTTGCCGAAAGCCCGCTCAAAGTCACGGTGCTTACCATCCCCGGCGCCAAGGACCCGGACGAGTTCATCCGCCATTACGGCAAAGAACGGTTCGAGATGCTGTTGAACGGCACCGCCAACCCCACCGAATTCGCCCTGGGCAAGGCCAAGAAAAAGTACGACCTGCGCACCGACGACGGCCGGCTGGAATACATCCGCGAAGCCATCGGCATCCTGGCCGGAAGCGGGGTCAGCCCCACCGCGCGGGACGTTTACGCCGGGCGCATCGCCGGCGAGACCGGCGTGGCCAAGCAGGCGGTCGTCTCCCAGCTGGACGGCGCGCTCAAAGGCGCGGCCCGCCGCGCCCGCCGCCAGGAACAGCGCGCCCTGGCCGACCGCGGCAACAGCGCCGGCATCCGCCTGCCGTACGGCAGCGGCGGCGGGGCGCTGGGGCCGGCCAAGGCTTCGCGCCAGCTGGTGGCGGCGCTGCTGCAGGACCCGGACCAGATCGCCTATGTGCGCCCGCAGCTGGACCTGCAAACGATCCCGGA
>CALWNS010000177.1 GCA_944382805.1 uncultured Gemmiger sp.
TCCAACGGCATCCAGGAGATCCGCGAAAACGGGTTCGGGCGCGAGAACATCCCCGCCATGATGGCGGCGGTGGTGGTCATCTCGGTGCCGCTGATCCTTTTGTTCCTGGCCTTCCGCAAAAAGATCATGGAGGGCGTTTCGAGAGGGGGTACCAAGGGATGAAGCGCAGCAGTTTCCGCCGGCTGGCGGCCGCGGCCGCCGCGCTGGCGCTGGGCCTGGCCCTGGCCGGCTGCCACGGCCAGCGCGAACAGGCCGCCTTTGCGGTGCCCGAACAGTTTGACGAAAGCCGGAACTACGAGATCACCTTCTGGGCCAAAAACGATACCAACATGGCCCAGACCGATATTTACCGGCAGGCCATCGCGGACTTCCAGGCATTGTACCCCAACATTACGGTCACGCTGCGGCTGTACACCGACTACGGCGATATTTATAACGATGTGATCACCAACATCGCCACCGGCACCACGCCCAACGTGTGCATCACCTACCCCGACCACATCGCCACCTACCTGACCGGCGACAACGTGGTCGTGCCGCTGGACGACCTGTTTGCCGACGCGCGCTACGGCCTGGGCGGCAGCGAGCTGAAATTCGACGGCCCCGCCCGGGGCGAGATCGTGCCGCAGTTCTTGGAGGAGGGCCGCCTGGCCGGCCACTACTACGCGCTGCCGTATATGCGCTCGACCGAGGCGTGCTACATCAACCAAACGATGGTGGAGGCGCTGGGCTACACGGTGCCCGACGTGCTGACCTGGGACTTTGTGTGGGAGGTATCGGAGGCGGCCGCCGCCACCAAGGGCGCGGACGGCGTGTTTGCCGTGAACGGGCAGGAGGTGCTGCTGCCCTTTATCTATAAATCGACCGACAACATGATGATCCAGATGCTGCGCCAGCTGGGGGCCGGCTATTCGACCGCGGCGGGCGACATCCAGCTGTTCAACGATACCACGGCGCAGCTTTTGTACGGCATTGCCGGGCACACGGCCGGCGGGGCGTTTTCGACCTTTAAGATCAGCGGCTACCCGGCCAACTTTTTGAACGCCGGGCAGTGCATTTTTGCCGTGGATTCCACGGCCGGCGCCACCTGGATGGGCAGCGACGCCCCGCTGGTGGACATTGACCCGGACGAGATCGTGCCGTTTGAAACGGCGGTGCGCGCCGTGCCGCAGTTTGACCCAAGCGACCCGCAGATGATCAGCCAGGGGCCTTCGGTCTGCCTGTTCAACAAGGACGACCCGCAGGAGGTGCTGGCCTCCTGGCTGTTCGCCCAGTTTTTGCTGACCAACGACGTGCAGATCGCCTATTCCCAGACCGAGGGCTATGTGCCGGTGACCGCCAAGGCGCAGAACGACCCCGCCTACCGGGATTACCTGGCCCGCGCGGGCGAGGATACGGACGAGCACTACCGCGTAAAGATCGAAGCCGCGCAGCTGCTGCTGGATAACCTGGACAACACCTTTATCACGCCGGTGTTCAACGGTTCGGCCAGCCTGCGCAACGCGGCCGGCCAGCTGATCGAGGACACGACCAAGGCCGTGCGCCGCAAACAGACGGTGGACGAAGCCTTTATCACGCAGCTGTACGCCGATACCCAGGCGCTGTACCACCTGGGCGGCGGCGCGCCGGCCGGCGTCAAGGCGGACCTTGGCCCGCTGCCCGCCACGGCCAAAGCGCTGCTGGGCGCGCTGGCCGCGGCGTGGGCCTGCATTGGGGCGTATGTACTTGTACGGCGGGCAAAATTTTGCAAAAAGGTAACGAAACGGCGAAAAAACGGTGCAGACGGTTGATTTTTGCGCCCGGCAAAGTATAATGAAAGAGCGGGCAACGCCGCCCGCCAAGCTGAAACGCTGATGTTTTAAGGAGAAACTGCCATGAAAAAACTGATTTCCGCGGCCCTGGCCCTGACCCTGGCCGCCACCGTGACCGCCTGCGCCGGCACCACGTCCTCCGGCGAGCCGGAGGAGAGCGCCGCCCCCGAAAGCTCCACCACCGAGAGCAGCGAAGCCGCCGAGGGCACCCCCGAGGAAGCCCCCGCCGAAGCCGCCGTGATGAGCCACGAAGAATACATGGCCGCCGCGGTGGACGACGCCGTGGTCATCCAGGCGTATGTGCAGGCCAAGCAGGGCTACAAAGCCGAGCAGGGCACCGCCACCGTTTACCTGCAGGACCAGGACGGCGGTTACTTTGCCTATGACATGAAATGCACCCAGGAAGAGTACGACCAGATGACCGAGGGCGCCAAGATCCAGGTTTCCGGCTTTAAGGCCGAGTGGTCGGGCGAAGTGGAGATCATGGACGGCCAGCTGGACGCCATCCTGGCCGACGACACCTTTGTGGCCGAGCCGCTGGACGTGACCGAGCTGCTGGGCGCCGACGAGCTGGTAAACCACCAGAACGAGAAGGTGGCGTTCACCGGCCTGACCGTAGCCGCCAGCACGATCGAGGGCGATGAGACCGAGTACGCTTTCCTTTACAACTGGGACGGCTCCGGCACCGAAGGCGACGACATCTACTTTAATGTCGAGTACAACGGCGAAGTTTACCAGTTCCTGGTCGAGAGCGACCTGTGCGGCAGCGATTCCGAGGTCTACGGCGCCGTCAAGGCGCTGGAGGTCGGCCAGGCCATCGACTGCGAAGGCTTCCTGTACTGGTACGAGGGCGTGAACCCCCACATCACCAGCGTGACGGTGACCGGCTGAACCCCGGCCCCGCACTGATTTTGCACCCTTTCGCCCCGCGGCCCGCGCCGCGGGGCGTTTTATGCGCCCAACAGCCCCACAAAGGAGGAACCCATGACGAGCAAGTTTGTACAGCCGCCCGCTTTCCTTTCCACCCGGCGGGAGGAGGCCCGCTTTGGCGTGCTGGCCGTGCTGGGCGGCGTGGCCGGGGCCTACGGCAGCGTGTACTGCGGCCATGTGTTTGCCAACGCGCTGACCGGCAACCTGGTCAGCCTGGGCAGCGAGCTGCTGGCCGGGCAGTGGGCGGGCGTGGCCGCCCGCACGGGCGGCGTGCTGCTGTTTTTGCTGGGGGTGGCGCTTTCGGTGGTGCTGCCGGTGCGCCTGGGCGGGCAGGCCCGCCGCTGGCAGCGGCGCTGCCTGCTGATCGAAGCCGCCTGCTTTGCGGTGCAGGGGCTGCTGCCCTACGGCGCGCTGGCGGAATTTTCGCCCGCGCTGTACCTGTGGCCGGTGTTTTTTGCCAGCGGCCTGCAGTACAACACCTTTACCGCGCTGCACAGCGTGCCGGTGTCCACGCTGTTCTGCACCAACAACCTGCGCCAGCTTACGCTGCACGCGCTGGTCTGGCGGCGGCAGCGCCGCGCCGGCGCGCCGGACGCCGCGCGCGAGGCGCGCATCGCCTTGACCTACCTGGCGGTCAGCGGGCTGTTTTTTGCCGGCGTGCTGCTGGGCGTTGCGCTGTACGGCGCGCTGGGCCGCCGGCTGATGCTGCTGTGCGCCGCCGGCCACCTGGCCCTGTGGGCCTGGGACAAGGCGTGCAAGTAGGGCCGCTGCGCCCGGCGCAAAACCACGGCCTGCGCGGCGGGCGTGAACGCCCGCCCTACACATGGGGGTTGCGCCCGTTATAAATATTCGGCCTGGCGGCTCCCTTGGTTTGTAGGGGAGGGCCATGGCCCTCCCGGGCACGTACCCGCCGCCGCCAAGCCCCGCGGAACGGTCAAGACCGTTCCCTACAAATGATTTTTATGTCCGTAACCATTCCGCAGAGCGTTTGCCGCGGTTCGTAGGGGAGGGCCATGGCCCTCCCGGGGGCGTGGCGGTCGCGGCGGGGTTTGCGGGAGGGATAAATCCCTCCCCTACAAACGGTTTTTCCGCGCGCGGCTGTACCGTAGAGCGTTTGCCTTGGTTCGTAGGGAACGGTCTTGACCGTTCCGGGAACGTCCCCGCCGCCGCAAACGCCTGCGGGCCGATCTCCGGCCTAAGAGCCGCCGCTGCGCGGCGGTTGGCCTCCGAAACGCGCCTGCGGGCGCAG
>CALWNS010000178.1 GCA_944382805.1 uncultured Gemmiger sp.
GGATATACAGCTTTTTGGGCTGGGCCGCCGCCAGCACGTCCTGCTCGTTGTAGCAGGGGATGACGATGTAGAGGATGGGGTTCGTTCTGTCAGACATAGGATACACCTCAATCGACCGGGCCGGCAGGCGCGCAGCCGCTTACCTGTTCCGGCTTTTTGGTTTGGCTAAACAGCATAAAGAGCATCTGGAGCACAATGACGCCCAGTATAACGGCGCAGATCTTTAACAGGGTACCACTGTCCCAAGTGAAAGACAAGGCAAACAGCCACGTACCGTAAAACGGCAGAACGCCGGCAGCTACCAGAGCGGCAAACAGGCGGGCGCGCGGCAACGCGGCGGAGCAGACCAGCAGCGCGACCGCGGCGGGGTAAAAATAGCGTTCGTGCATACGCGGCAGCAGCCAGGGCACCGCCAGGAGAAAAAACGCACTGATAAAGGCGATCTGCAACGGCGTATCCAGCGCCAGTTTTTTCACCGCAAAAGCCACGACAGCCAGCACGACCGCCCCGCAGAACAGGATGGCGGCAATGGTGATCCCCGTGCGCATGGCCGGGGAAAGGCCGTCCTTCTGGAACAGGCTGACCAGGGACGGCGCGTTCAGGGTAAGGTATTCGCTGTACGACTTGGTCTGCCGGAAATAGATGGTCAGGATATTCCACAGCCCCCGCCCCGCCAGGACCGCCGGCGCGGCCGAAAGCAAAAAGACCGCCGGCACCAGCAAAAGATGGCGGATGCGGATCTTCCGTTTAAGCAGAAAGATCAGCAGCACCGGGGCGAAAAAGATCGATTGCAGCTTGAACGCAAAAGAGACGCCGAACGCAAGGCAGGCCGGATAGGGCTTATCTTCGATCAGATAGTAAATACAGGCCAGGATCCCGGCGGTATAGATGGCGTCGCACTGCGCCCAGGCGCTGCTGTTGAGCACCACTTCCGGCCAAAGCAGGCACAGCGCATACATCAATACGCCCGCCCGGCGGTCGTTCGTAAGTTTGCAGGCGACCTTGCCCGCAAACAGCGCCATCACAAAATCACCCAGGATAGAGACCGCTTTCAGAGAATATAACGAAGGAAACGGCAAGTAGGTCAGCACCGCAATGATGAACAGATAGCTGACATTATAGTCACCGAGCGCCACCGCCAAAGCACGCAAGCCGCCGTTTTGCTGGATCTGATCAAACCACGGCCCGAGGAAATTCACATAGTCGCCGGATTGCACATTGATAAAGAAAGTGCGCACTGCGATCGCGATCGCGCTGATCAGTACAAGGTCAAGGAACTCCCTCCCGCAATCAAGAGCCGTTCTTTGTTTTATGCTTGCCATATCCATTTCTCCTTCAACTTGTTCTTCTGCCCATTCACGCCGCCTGGCATTGGGCGCGCAGGCGGTCTTTGTCCAAGAGTTTGAAGCTGCCGCGGAAAGTCTCGATCAGGCCTTCGCGCTGCATCCGGCCCAGTTCGCGGCTCAGCGCGCTGCGGTCGCAGTTCAGGTATTCGGCCAGGCCGGCGCGGGTCAGCGGCACGGCAAAGGTATCGCTGCCCGCCTGGGCGGCCTGGTCCAGCAGCCACAGGCTGATGCGGGTGCGCAGGCTTTTGCAGATGAGCAGCTCCACGCGGCGGTCCAGCGCAAAGTATTTGTCCGAGATGGTCAGCACCAGATTTTTGAGCAGCTGCAGGTGGGTCTCGTGCAGCTGGGCGCAGGGCTGGATGATCTTTTGGTACGGCAGGTAAACGGCCAGGCAGGGCGTTTGCGCCATGACGCTGACCGGGCTGCGCTGGCTGGAGCCGGACAGCACGTCGCCAAAAAGGCCGCCGGGGCCCATCTGGGTGATGGCCACGCTGGCGCCGTCCGGCGTGTTTTTCAGCGCCAGGATCCGGCCTTCCAGCAGAATGCCGACCTCCCGCGTTTCGTAGCCGGCCAGCAGCAGCAGTTCGCCCTTTTGGTAGCGGCGCACGCGCGGGGCAAAGCAGGAGAGCAAAAGGTCCAGTTCATCGTCCCGCATATGGCGCAGCAGCGAGGTCTGGCGCAAAAGCGGGTAATAGGGGCGCAGGTCCATGGCAGGGTCCTTTCCGGCCGCAGGTGTGAAAATGTTGCCGGGGCAAAAATGTTGCACGGGCAATCGACTTCTGGTTTCCATTATAGTATAGTGTACCCGCAAAAGCAAATCAAACTTGGCCGCTGCCTGCGGGCGGCGGCTTTTGCAGGAGGAAACACATGAAAACCGCACGTTTGCAAGCCGGGCTGACCGCCCTGGCCCTGACCCTGACCCTGGCCGGCTGCGGCGCCGCCGAAAGCGCCGCCCCCGCCCCCACCGCGACCCCGGCCCAGACGGCCGAAAGCGCCCCCGCCGCCACCGAAGCCCCGGCTGAAACGTCCGAGACCGCCGCCGGCGGCACGCTGCGCGTGGCCGGGCTGAAAGGCCCCACCACGATGGGCCTGATCAACCTGGTGGACGACGCCGACGACGGCGAGGGCGATTTTGGTTTTACGCTGGACTTTAGTATGTACGGCGCGGCGGACGAGATCGTGCCGCAGCTGGTAAAGGGCGAACTGGACGCCGCCGCCGTGCCGGCCAACCTGGCCGCCACGCTGTACCAGCGCACCGAGGGCGCGGTGCAGGTGGCCGCCGTGAACACGCTGGGCGTTTTGTATGTGCTGGAACAGGGCGATACCGTGCAGAGCATTGCCGACCTGGCCGGGCAGACCATCCTGACCACCGGCAAAGGCACCACGCCGGAGAATGTGCGGCGCCATCTGCTGGCCGAAAACGGCCTGGACCCGGACAGCGACGTGACCATTGAGTATTACAGCGAAGCCACCGAGGCGCTGGCCCAGCTGCAGGCGGGCGCGGGCAGCATTGCCATGCTGCCGCAGCCGTTCGTGACCAGCGCGCTTTCCCAGGTGGAGGGGCTGCGCGTGGCGCTGGACCTGAACACCGAGTGGGAGGCCGTGGCCGGCAGCAAGCTGGTGACCGGCGTGCTGGTGGCCCGCAGCGAGGCCATCGAGGCCGACCCGGCGGCGTTCGAGGCTTTCCTGGCCGCCTACGGCGCCAGCACCGAGCAGGCCAACGCCGATGTGGAGGGCACGGCCGCTCTGTGCGAGGAATACGGCATCGTGGCCAAGGCCGCGCTGGCGCAGAAAGCCCTGCCCGAGTGCAACATCGTGTTCGAGACCGGCAGCGAGATGAAGACCGACCTGGCCGCCTATTTGCAGGTGCTGTATGACGCCGACCCAGCCAGCGTGGGCGGCGCGCTGCCGGACGATGCGTTCTATTATGGCGCGTGAGCCAAAAAGCAAGCCCTGGCAGACCGCGCTGGTGCTGCTGTTCTGGCTGGCGGTCTGGCAGGCGCTGGCCATGGGCCTGGGGCACGGCGGGCTGTTTTTGGCCACGCCGTGGCAGACGCTGCGGGCGCTGGCCGTGCAGCTGCCCACGGCGGCGTTCTGGCGGCGCATTGCGTTCAGCTCGCTGCGCATCCTGGCCGGGTTCGGCCTGGCGGTCGTGTGCGGGCTTGCCCTGGGCGCGGCCGGCGCGCGCTGGGCCTGGGTGCGGCGGCTGATCGCCCCGCCGCTGGCGCTGATCCGCGCCATGCCGGTGGCCAGCTTTGTCATTTTGGCATTGCTGTGGGTGAGCAGCGCCAACCTTTCGGTGGTGGTCAGCTTTACCCATGTGCTGCCGGTGATCTACGCCGGGGTCGCCGGCGGCATTGCCGACACCGACCGCCAGCTGCTGGAGATGGCCGCCGTCTACCGCCTGCCGCTGGCCAAGCGGCTGCGGTACATCTGGCTGCCGGGGGTGTTCCCCTCTTTTTGCGAAAGCTGCATCGCCGCCATGGGGATGTGCTGGAAAAGCGGCGTTTCGGCCGAGGTCATCGGCCTGCCGGACCACAGCGTGGGCGACGCGCTGTACCGCGCCAAGATCACGCTGACCACGCCCGACGTGTTTGCCTGGACGCTGGTGATCGTGCTGCTTTCGGCCGCGTTGAGCGCGGCGGCCGCCGCCGCGCTGCGCCGGGCCAAGCGCGCGCTTTGCGGGGAGGTGACGGCGTGAGCATCGAGATCCGCGGGCTGTGCAAGCAGTTCGGCCCCAAGGCGGTGCTGCAAAACTTTACGCTGACCGTGCGCGGGCCGCTGGTGCTGATGGGGCCTTCCGGCTGCGGCAAGACCACGCTGCTGCGCATTTTGATGGGCCTGGAAACGCCCGATGCCGGCAGCGTGGCCGGCGCCGGGCGCATTGCGGCCGTGTTCCAGGAGAACCGCCTGTGCCCGCAGCTGACGGCGGCGGACAACATCACGCTGCCCGGCGGCAGCCGGGCGGCGGCCGTGCGCGAGCTGCGCGCGCTGGGCTTTGCCGAAGCCGAACTGGCGCTGCCCGCCGCGCGGCTCAGCGGCGGGCAGATGCGGCGCGCGGCGCTGCTGCGGGCGCTGCTGTGCCCCGGCGCGCAGACCCTGCTGCTGGACGAGCCGTTCACCGGCATGGACGCCGGGCTGACGGCGCAGGCCGCCGCGGCCATTGTGCGGCTGGCCGCCGGGCGGGACACCGTGCTGGTGACCCACGACGCCGAAGCCGCCGCCTGCCTGGGCTGGCCGGTGGTGCGGATGCAGCCCGTAAGCAGCGGCTGATTTTTGCGCCGCCCATTTACACGGCGGCCGGTTTGCTGGTATAATGGAAGCACGAAAAACCGCACAACGAAAGGATGCCGCCCTATGCCACAAAACGACCGCCCCCTGACCCTGCGCCAGCGGCTGCGCCTGTATGCCCGCGAGCGGCAATTCATCCACCTGCTGCGCAACCAGGTGGCCGCCGTTTCCAGCCTGCTGGAAGTCGTGCTGGCCGTGCTGGTGCTGATCGCACTGCTGATCAGCACGGTGCCCATTGCGCAGGAGATGTTCTCTTTGGTCAGCAACAACAGCACCGACGCTTTCCAGACCTTTTTGGGCCATGCGTTCAACCTGGTCATCGGCATCGAGTTTATCAAGATGCTGGCCAAGCACAGCCCCGGCAGCGCACTGGAGGTGCTTTTGTACGCCATTGCCCGTTCGATGATCATGGACCATGCCTCGCCGCTGCAAAACCTGATCAGCGTGGCTTCCATCGCCATCATCTTCCTGATCCGGCGGTTCACCTTTGTACATTCGTTCGGCTCCACCATGCCGGACGGGTCCGCCGCGCCGGATATGGGGGCCCCCGCCACCCACCAGGGCGACGAGACTTTTGCCTGATTTTTTGCCATAAGCCAAGCGCCGCCGCTCCCTTGCCTGGGGGAGCGGCGGCGCTTTTTTCTGTTTTGCGGCCGGGCGGCGTTATGCGGTTCACTCGGTCTCTTTTTTGGGCATCCGCAGCAGGCTGCAGGGCATGAGCGGCGTTTCACAGGGGATGGAAAACTCCATCAGCGGGTGCGGGGTGGCTTCGATCGCCTGCCCGTCCGCCCCGCGGATCCAGGCCGGCCGCAGCGTGACGGTCGTGCCGTCCGGCTGCAATACCTCGATGGTATCGCCCAGGCTGAACTTGCCGCGCTGGGTGCAGCGGGCCACGCCGTTTTCCCACGAATCCACGGTGCCCAAAAATTCCCACGGGCGCACATAGGTGTGGCTGGGGGTCTGCAGGGCCTGTTCTTTGCCAAAGTAGAAGCCGGGCGAATAGTGGCGGTGGCTGGTGCGGTCCAGCTCGTCGAACACATCCGCCGGCAGTTCGAACGCATCGGCCTGCGGGTCGGCCAGGTAGTGGTCCAGCGCGCGGCGGTAGGCGCTTGTGACCGAAGCCACATAGTAAAAGGTCTTGGCGCGGCCTTCGATCTTGAGCGAATCGACGCCCGCCTGGCAGATCAGGTCGATGAACGGCGCGGTACACAGGTCGTTGGCGTTCAGGATATAGCTGCCGTCCGCGTTTTCCCCGATCTCCATATACTGGCCGGGGCGGCGCTCCTCGACAAGGTAATACTTCCAGCGGCAGGGCTGGGCGCATTCGCCGCGGTTGCCGCTGCGGCCGGTCATATAGCTGGAAAGCAGGCACCGGCCGGACACGCTCATGCACATGGCGCCGTGGACAAAAGCCTCCAGCTCCAGCTGCGGCGGGGCGTTGTCGCGGATGCGGGCGATCTCCGGCAGGCTCAGTTCCCGCGCCAGCACCACCCGCTTGACGCCCAGCTCGCAGGCGGCGGTGGCGGCGGCATAGTTGGCGATGCCGGCCTGGGTGGAAAAGTGGATGTCCACGCCGGGGGCGTATTTCTGCGCCATGCGCAGCACGCCCAGGTCCGCGATGATAAAGGCGTCCACCCCGGCGGCCGCCGCCTGCTCGATCACGCCGGGCAGGCGGGCCAGCTCCTCGTTGGTGGGCAGCGTGTTGAGCGTAAGGTAGACGCGCCGGCCGCGCGCGTGGGCAAAAATGCAGCCCTCCTGCAGTTCTTCCGGCGTAAAGTTGGGCGGGGCCGCGCGCATACCGAATTCCGGCAGGGCGCAGTAGACGGCGTCGGCGCCGTAGAGCACCGCGTATTTCAGCGTTTGCAGGCTGCCCGCCGGGGACAGCAGTTCGGGCTGTTGCAGCATAGTCGTTTCCCCTTGCTCAGGATCACCAGCCCGCCGTGGCCACGTTGGCGTTGTGCTCGTCGGCGGTCTTGGCATAGAAGTATTCGCCCGGGTGTTCCCCGTTCGGGTTGCCGGTGACAAAGAAGTAGTACCCCTCGGCCATGAACCCTTCGTCCGGGTTGAGCGCGGCGTCGATGGCCGCAAAGCCGGGGTTGGAGATGGCGCCCGCCGGCAGGCCGCTGATGCGGTAGGTGTCGTAGGCGTTGAGCACGTCCTCCGGGATGGCGCCGGCCTGCGGCCAGCCCATATATTCGGCCATGGGCGAGTTCCACAGGTAGTTGTTCTCGACATCCTGGGTGATATAGCTGCTGGCGTTGGATTCCAGCATATGGCTGCTCCACAGCGGATCGTCCGATTCCAGCCGGTTGTGGAAGCAGGCGCTGACCTTGTAATCCTCCTCCGGCACGCCGGCTTCCTCCTGGATGAAGGAGGCCAGGATGACCACCTCGTCCAGCGTGGTGCCCTTGGCCGCGATGGTGTCCATCAGTTCGGCGGTCTCCTGGTCGAACTGGGCGTACAGGGTGTCCACCAGCTCGTACACGGTGGCATCGGTGTAGAATTCGTAGGTTTCGGGGAACAGGTAGCCCTCGCACTTGAGCAGACGGCCCTCGTTGTCCGGGATCAGGTTCCAGAATTCATACTGGCTGAAGTCGGAACCGTCCTCGCCGTTGGCACAGGCCAGGAAGGTCTCCACGCTGTCCACCAGGCCGGCGTCCACAAAGATCTGCGCCACGGCCACGGCGGTGGTGCCCTCCGGGATGGTGACGCGGGTGGTCTGGCGGCGGACTTTCTGCTCCGACAAAGCGACCAGGATATCGTTGTAGCTCATGCCGCGGTACAGCTCAAAGTCGCCGTACTGCAGCCCTTCGGCCTGGCCGCTGTACTGGGCGTAGAAGCGGAACAGCCAGCCGTGCTCCACAATGCCGTTTTCCTGCAGCAGGTCGGCAATGTTGGCCACGCTGGACCCCTGCTCCACCGTGACGGTGGTCAGTTCGCCGCTTTCGCCGGCGCCGTCCACTTCGCGGTAGAGCTGCAGCAGCTGCCAGCCGCCGAACGCTGCCAGGCCCAGCATGACAAGCACGATGAGCAGCGCCCAGGGGAAGCGCCGGCGGCGGGCGGGGGCTTCTTTTTCGTAATCGTCCTCCGCTTCAAAAAACTTCTCCGGCTCGGCGGGCGGCGCGGCAAAAGCGGGGTCCTGCGCCACATCGTAGGCTTTGCGGCGCGGCGCAGGGTCCTGCGCCGGGGCCGGCGTGCGCGCCGGCTGCTGCGGGGCCTTGGGGGCCGGGGGTTCCGGCGGCTGCGCGCCGGCGTTGCGGTTGATCTTCATGGCGTACTCCTTTGGTGCAGCGGCGGCGGGCCGCGGCTGCGCTTTGATTCCTGCGCCTGCGGTCAAGCCAGCAGGCGAAAATAAACGTCGTTGACCGGGAACGGCCGCTGCAAAAAGCAGACCATGCCGCAGCCGCAGCGCTTGCCCGCGCCCAGGTACAGCGCCTGGCTTTCCGCCAGCAGGATGCTGGCGTGGGCGGCGCCGGTCTTTTCCCGCGCAGCCTGCAAAAGCACGTCGGCACAGTGGTCGTTATCGGCCTGCAGTTCCAGCACCTGCAGCGTTTCGCCCCGGTGCAGGAACAGGGCGTAGCCGCGCCGGTTGGAGGCGATGGTCAGCCCGCGGCGGTACAGCCGGGTGACCATTTCCACCATGGTGTGTTCGGGCAGGCATACGCAGGCGGGCTGGTAGTGCAGGCGGGCTTCCATCAGGCGGCGCACGGTGAGCGCATCGAACTCCGCCTGGGCGACCAGGCTGCGCGGGATGGGCCTGCGCACCACGCGCAGGCCGAACGCCGGCCGGAACCCCAGCGGCCCGAGCCCCCGGTCCGCGCGCGGGCTGTCCGGCGCGGCGACGGCGAACTCGTACCCGCTTTGGGCGTAGGCTTTCAAGCAGGCGGCCAGCAGGTTTTTCATCACGCCGCGGCCGCGCGCTTCGGGCCGGGTGAGCATACCGTCCAGCCAGACGCCGCGGCGGCCGCCGCATTCGACCGGCACGGCCGCCAGCAGCGCCGCCGGCTGCGGCGGCGTGCCGCCGCGTTCCAGCACCAGCACGTTTTCCAGCCCGGCGATGTGTTCCAGCCAGCCGCGCGCCTCGGCCGTGTCGGTGCCGAAGGCTTCGGCCCGCAAAGCGGCCAGGGCGGGCAGGTCCGCCGGCTGTGCGCGCCGCAGCGTGGTTGCCATGCGTCATGCCCCCCTCCCTGTTATTTTACAGAATATCGCTGAGCTGCGCAAGTACTTCGGCGGCGATGTCCTGCGCCGGGCGCATGGTTTTTTGGCCGTTTTGCTCCCGCGTGCAGTCGATGCGCCGCCAGCCCAGCCGGCGCGCGCAGTATTCGGCCGCCGCGCGGGAGCGGGCCAGGTAGTCCAGGTCCTTTTCCTGGATGTCCATTTTGCCGGTATCGCCGTGGTAGCGGCCCTCCAGCAGCTTGCGGGAGACCTCCACATCCACCGAAAGGTACACCACGGCGTCCGGCGCGGGGATGCCGAGCTTTTTGTACTCGAAGTCGAACAGCCATTCCAAAAAGCCGTCCCAGTGCATGGGCGGCAGCTTGGAGCACTGGTGTACGGCGTTGCTGGTGGTGTAGCGGTCGCACACGATCAGCCCGCCGGTGCGGTAAAACTCGCCCCAGTCGGTCTTGTAGCTGGCAAAGCGGTCCACCGCGTAAAAAGTGGAGGAGGCGTAGGCGTTGACGTCGTCCGGCCGCTGGCCGAACCGGCCGGAAAGGTACATCCGCACCAGCGCCGAGGAATCGCTTTCGTAATCGGGGAAGCTGACCTGACGCAGGTCGGCGCCCTGCGCGCGCAGCGTGCGGCAGAGCAGTTCGGTCTGGGTCCCTTTGCCGGAACCGTCCAGCCCTTCAAAAACGATCAGCTTACCCATGCAGCGCTTCCTCCTTTAAGGTTTTGTATTTGTCGCGCACGGCCTGCTGGCGGCCGCAGCACATGGCGCCCTCCGGGCAGGGGCCGGTCAGGCAGCGCGGGCCGGCCGCGGCAAAAATGTGCGGGGCCAGCGGCAGCACCAGCCGGAGCATCTCGTCGGCCACGGCGCGGATCTCCCACTGGGCGCGCTCGCAGCAGCGCAGGTTAAAGAAGTTGAGCAGGCTGCGGCAGTTCATGGTCATGACCATCTTGGTCTCGCAGGCGTTGGGCAGCACAAAGCGCGCGTCCTCGTTGGCCTGTTTGGAGGCCTTGGCGCGGGCGGCCTTTTCGTCCATGCCGGCGGCCGTCAGGCGGGCGGCGTGCTCGTTTTCCAGCGTGCGCGCCAGGTCCAGGTACTTCTGCGCGTCGGCGTTCATGGCCGCGATGAACTGCTGTTTGGCGGCGGGGATGGCTTCGATCTCGGGCGGGATGACGTAGCGGAAATCCTCCAGCCGCACATAGCGCTGGCTCTGCACGCTGAAACTGGCGATGCGGTGCCGCGTGACCTGGGCCAGGAACGTGCGGCTGACGCCCTCGATGCCAAAGGTAAAGCTGGCGTGCTCGATGGGGCTGGCGTGGCCCAAATCGGACAGGCGCTGCAAAAAGGCGGCGGTCTTTTCCGGGGTCAGGCCCTCCAGCAGCGTTTCGATGTGCGCGTCGGAGTAGCAGAGCTTGGCCGCCGCCGCAATGGTGCGTTCGGGGTCGTTGGTGTGGGCGATCAGGTTGACCAGCATGGGCGTTTCCTCCTTAAAAGCATGGCGGCCGGGGTTTATTTGGTTTGGTTCATCAGCGCGTAGTTGGCCATGATGCGCTTTACGCCCACGCGCTCGAACTGGACTTCGACCAGGCTGTCGCCGGCCATCGGCGTGACCTTGAGCACGGTGCCGCGGCCGAACACCTTGTGGTCCACCACGTCGCCGGGAGCGTAGCCGGCGCCTTTTTTGGCCGCCGGCGCGGCGGCCGCAGCGGGGCGCCCCGCCGCCTGCGAAGAGCCGTACCCCGCGCCGAACCCGGAAGAGGGCAGGCTGCGCGCCGGGTTGCCGCGCGGGCTTTCGTGCCCGCCGGTGGCGGCAAAGCCGCTGCGGCCGGCGTAACGGCTGCCGAAGCCGGCGTTGTACTCGCTGTTCAGGTACCCGCGCGACGCGCCGGAATACCCGCTGCGCCCGCCGGGCACATGGCCGCCAAAGCCGCCGTAACCCGCGCCGAACCCGCCCGCCGCGGCCAGTTCCGGGCTTTCGCTTTCGTCCAGCACGCCGGGTTCGATCTCGCTCAAAAAGCAGGAGGGCGGGTTGCGCTGGGTGCGCCCAAAGATCATGCGGCTGCGGGAGGAGGAAAGGTACAGCTCCTGTTTGGCGCGGGTGATGCCCACATAGCACAGGCGGCGTTCCTCCTCCATGTCCTCCTCGCTGTAGCGGGCCAGGTCGCCGGGGAACACGCCGTCCTCCATGCCGATCAGGAACACATAGGGGAACTCCAGCCCCTTGGCGCTGTGGATGGTCATCAGGGTGACGGTATCGTTGCTTTCGTCGTAGGAATCGATGTCCGCGATCAGGGCCACTTCCTCCAAAAAGCCGGCCAGGGTGGCGTCCTCGCCGTTTTGGTCGGCATAGGTCTTGACCGAACTGACCAGCTGGCCCAGGTTTTCCAGCCGGGCTTCGCCCTCCTCCTTCTGCGCCTTGAGCATCGCCTCGTAGCCGGTCTTGCGGATGACTTCGCCGGCAAATTCGTCCAGCGGCAGCGTAACGGAAAGGTCGCACAGTTCGCGGTACAGTTCGTAAAACGCGCCCAGCGCGTTCGCCGCGCGCCCCAGCGCCGGGTAGGTGGCGGCCTCGGCAATGACCTGCATCATGGGCACGCCGCGGGCGGCGGCCAGTTCGGCCACCTTGTCCACGGTGGAAGCGCCGATCTTGCGCGCCGGTTCGTTGATGATGCGCCGCAGGCGCACATCGTCCCGCGGGTTGACCACCAAAGCCAGGTAGGAGTTGATGTCCTTGACCTCCTTGCGGTCAAAGAAGCGCTGGCCGCCCACGATGCGGTACGGGATGCCCGCGCGGGCAAAATACGCTTCGACCGGGCTGGACTGCGCGTTCATGCGGTAGAGCACGGCGTGGTCGCGCAGGTGCGCGCCGGCGCGCAGGTTCTGGCCGATGACCTGGGCGATATGGGCGGCTTCGTCCTGTTCGCTGGCGGCGGTGTAGTGGTGGACTTTTTCGCCCAGGCCGTTTTCGGTCCACAGCGTTTTGCCCTTGCGGCCGTTGTTGTTGCGGATGACGCTGTTGGCCGCGTCCAGGATGTTCGAGGTGGAGCGGTAGTTCTGCTCCAGCCGGATGGTGCGCGCGCCGGGGAACACTTTTTCAAAGTTCAGGATGTTCTCGATGGTGGCGCCGCGGAACTTGTAGATGGACTGGTCGTCGTCGCCCACCACGCAGACGTTGTTGTACCCGCCCGCCAGCAGGCGCACCAGGTGGAACTGGGCGACGCTGGTGTCCTGGTATTCGTCCACCACGACGTAGCGGAACTTGTTCTGGTAGTATTCCCGCGCTTCGGCGTCGGTTTTGAGCATCTGCACCGTGTAAAAGATCAGGTCGTCAAAATCCATGGCGCCGGCGTTTTTCAGGCGCGCGGCATAGGCCGAATAGATCTTGCTGACCAGCGCCGCCTTGGTATCGGCGGGGGCTTCGGCCGCCACGTCGGCGGCGGAGAGCAGCTTGTCTTTATAGCCGCTGATGCGGGCGACGGCCGATTTGGGCGGCAGGAATTTATCGTCGATGAGCAGTTCTTTGTAGATCTGCTTGATCACGCGCAGCTGGTCGTCCGCATCGTAGATGGTAAAGCTTTTGGGGAAGCCGATGCGCTCGGCGTCGCGGCGCAGGATGCGCACGCAGGCCGAGTGGAAGGTCGAAGCGTTGACATCGCCGCCCACGGTATCCCCCAGCATGGCCTTGAGGCGTTCTTTCAGCTCGCCGGCGGCCTTGTTGGTAAAGGTGATGGCCAGCACGTTCCACGGGCGGGCCGGTTCCACCGCCAGCAGCCGCAGCTGGTCGAGCGAGGGCGCGCGGCCGCTTTGCAGCGTGGCTTTCAGGTGGTCGATGTCCGCGGGGGTGACCGGGCGGCTGACGGTCTTGGAGCCGTGCGCCTTGCCAAAGCGGATGATGTTGGCGATGCGGTTGACCAGCACCGTCGTTTTGCCGGAGCCGGCCCCGGCCAGGATCAGCAGCGGGCCTTCGGTGGCAAACACCGCCTGGCGCTGCACGGGATTGAGCCGGGCAAAGCAGCTTTCGATATACCGGTCGCGCAATGTGAGGAATTCTTGGGTCAGGGCGTCGGGCATACGGGGTTCCATCCTTTAGCGTTCGGGCAGCGTGGCTGCCGCTTCTTTGTTCGTGTGCCGCTGCCGCGGGCGCGCAAACATACATTCCAGTATAGCATAGATCGCCGTATTTTGAAAGACGGCGGGCGGCGTTTTTTCACCGCTTCAGCGGCCGCGCGCGCCACAGCCGGGGCGTGGCGTCGCGGAAGCCGGCCGAGAGCTGCGGGCCAAGCAGCAGGCTCTGCGCCGTGCCGCGCGCCACACAGTGCAGCGGGTCGGGCGCGATGGCCACGTCCACGTGCAGCTCCCCGGCCAGGTAGCCGGCCAGGCCGCGCAGCATGGACCCGCCGCCGGTCAGCAGGATGCCGTTTTTGCCGATGTCGGCAGCCAGTTCCGGCGGGGTGCTTTGCAGCACGCCGTGCGCGGCGGCGGCGATGCGGGCGGCCAGCTCCCGCACGGGGGCGTACAGGTCGCGCGTGTAGACCAGGCGGCGGGCGGGGAGGTTCGTCTCCCGCGAATGGCCGCGCACCTCCATCACGCCCTCGAACTCGCTCGGGGCGCAGCAGGCCACCTGCTTTTTGAGCTCTTCGGCCGTAAGGGGGCCGATGGCCAGGCTGAATTTTTCCTGCACATAGCGGGCGATGCAGCTGTCAAAGGCGTTGCCGGCCACCGGCAGGCTGGCGGCGCGCACCCGCCCGCCCATGCTGATGACCGCAATATCGGTGGAGCCGCCGCCGATATCGATGACCATGCAGCCGCGCGGGGTGCGGATATCCAGCCCCGCGCCAAGCGCGGCGGCCACCGGCTCGTCGACCAGGTAGACCTGCTTGGCCCCCGCCGCCATGACCGATTCCACCACGGCGTCGGCCTCGACGCCGGTGATGGCCGCCGGCACGCAGACCGCCACCCGCGGGCGGATCAGGCGGGAGGGGCACACTTCGGCCAGAAAGCGCAGGATCAGCTCGTTGGTCATGCGGTGGTCCTGGATGACGCCGTCGCGCAAGGGGCGCACGATCTCGATGCGGGCGGGCGCGCGCCCCACCATGCGCAGGGCCTGCTCCCCCACCGCGATCACGGTGTTGCTGCGGGTATCCAGCGCGCCCACCGTGGGCTGGCGGAACACGATGCCCTGCTGCGGGGTGGCCATGATGATGGAACTGGTGCCCAGGTCTATGCCGATATCGTAATGCTTCATGGGTAACTCCTGCGCCGCCGTGCGGCGGCTGGTCTTACGAAAGGTCTTCCTCTTCGCTGGCGGCCACGCTGACCGCAAACACCGATTCGGCCCCGGCCTGCAGCAGCGCCAGCGCGCAGGCGGAGGCCGTGGCCCCGGTGGTGATAACATCGTCCACCAGCAGCACCCGCAGCCCCGAAAGGTCGGCGCCGGGGCGGCAGGCATACGCGCCGCGGGTGTTTTGCAGGCGGGCGGCGCGGTCCAGCGATTTTTGCGGCCGCATACGCCGGGTGACGGTCAGCGGGCGCTGTACCGGCACGCCCAGCACGCGGCCCAGCCGGCCGGCCAGCTGCTGCGGCAGGCGGCTGCCGCCGCGCCCGCGGCGGGGCGGCACCGGTACGATCAGGTCGTACAGCGGGATGCCGGTCGGGTTCCAAAAGGCGGGCCGCCGGCCCGGCGCCGGCGGCGGGGCCGCGCCGAACACCCGCACGGCGACCAGGTCGGCCAGCTCCTGCGCGTACCACGGGCGGCCGTGCGCCTTGCAGGCCAGGATGGCCTGCCGCACGGGGCCGCCGTAATAAAAGGCGGCGGCCGCGCCGGTCAGGGCGTACAGTTCGTGGGCCGCGGCGGTCAGGCGCGGCGGGATATGGGCCAGCTTGTGCGCCCAGGGCGCGCAGGCCGGGCACAGCAGCCCCTGCACGGCGTCCGGCCCCAGCAGCGCGCCGCACAGCGGGCAGCGGCGGGGCCAGGCCATGGCCGCCAGCCGTTCGGCCAGCGGGCGCAGCGCCGCCGGGGTCACGGCGTTTTGCCGGCCGCTTCGGCCAGCAGGTACCGCAGGCAGCTGTAGCGCAGGTTCTGGCGCACGTTTTTGACCATGGCCTGCACGGTGCGCCCGGTGCCGGCCACCACACACAGTTTGCGCGCGCGGGTGACCCCCGTATACAAAAGGTTGCGGTAGCACAGGCGCGCGGGCACGTCGGCCAGCGGCATGACCACGGCCGGGAACTCCGAACCCTGGCTTTTGTGGATGGTCACGGCATAGGCGGGTTCCAGTTCGGCCAGCTGGTCGGCGCCGTAGGTATAGCGGCGGTCGTCCATCTGCACCACCACGGTGCGGGCGCCGGGGTCCACTTCGGTCACGACGCCCAGGTCGCCGTTGTACGCGCCGACGCCGGCTTCGCCGCCGCCGCGCTCGTAGGGGATGTCGTAATCGTTTTTTATCTGCATGACCTTATCGCCCAGGCGCAGCACGCGGCCGCTTTGCTCCCAGGTGATCTGCGGCTTGCCGGGCGCGGGCGGGTTGAGCACGGCCTGCAGTTTGCGGTTCAGCTCCACGCTGCCGGTGGGGCCGACCTTGGTCGCGCACAGCACCTGGATGTCCCGCACCGGGTCAAAGCCGTAGGTACGCGGCAGGCGGGCGGCGACCAGTTCGCATACCAGGCGCTGGCAGGCCGGGCCGAAGGATTCGATCATAAAAAAGTCGTCCTCTTTGCCGCCCGCGCGCGGCGTTTCGCCCTGCACGATGCGGTGGGCGTTGCGCACGATCAGGCTTTTCTGCGCCTGGCGGAAGATCTCGGTCAGGCGCACGGTGGGCAGCACGCCGGCGCGCAAGATCTCACCCAGGATGTTGCCCGGCCCCACGCTGGGCAGCTGGTCGGCGTCGCCCACCAGCACAAAGCGACAGTGCGGGCGCGCCGCGGCCAGCAGCGCCTGGAACAGCTTGACGTCCACCATGCTCATCTCGTCCAGGATGATGACGTCGAACGGCAGCAGGTTCTTTTCGTTGTGGATAAAGCGCACCGCGCCGGTGGAGTAATCGACCTCCAGCAGGCGGTGGATGGTGGAGGCGCTGTGGCCGGTCAGTTCGCTCAGCCGCTTGGCCGCGCGGCCGGTGGGCGCGCACAGCGCCACGCGGTCGTAGGCGGATTCGTACAGGCTGAGGATGGCGTTCACGGTGGTCGTTTTGCCGGTGCCGGGGCCGCCGGTCAGCACCATGACCCGGCTGGAAAGGGCCGTGCGGATGGCCTGGCGCTGCGCCGGCGCATATTCGAACCCCTGGGCCAGCTCCAGCACGCGGATGTCGCTTTCCAGCGCGGCGGGCGGCTCGGTGGGGAAGGTGGAGATCTGCCCCAGGCGGGCGGCGATGTCCTGCTCGGCCGCCAGCAGGTCGGGCAAAAAGATATATTCGCACCCCGCAAACGTGCGCGCGCGCAGCTCGCCGCGGTCCAGCAGGTCCTGCAAACTGCGCTCGACCGCCTGCGGCTCCACGCGCAAAAAACGGGCGGCGGCATCGGCCAGCTTTTGGCGCGGCAGGCAGGTGTGGCCATTGCCGGCGTTGTGGCGCAGGGTGTACAGCAGCCCGGCCGACAGGCGCAGCCCGCTGCCCGTTTCCACATGGAGCGCGCCGGCGATCACATCCGCCTGGCTGAACTTCAGGTTGAGCGGTTCGCCGCACAAAAGGTAGGGGTTTTGTTCCAGCGCTTCGACCGTGTGCGGGCCAAAGGCGCGGTAGGCCGCCACGGCGGCCTGGGCCGGCAGGCGGAAGCGCGCCATCCAGGCAATGACCTCCCGCACGCCGTACAGACGGCGGAATTCGGCCGCGATGGCGGCGGCTTTCTGCGGGGTGATGCCCTTGAGTTCGCACAGGCGGTCGGGCTGCTCGGCAATGACGGCCAGCGTGTCGGCGCCGAACCTGGCCACCAGCTTTTTGGCAGTGGAGGGGCCGATATAGGGCAGCGCGCCGCTGGAAAGGTAGCTCAGGATGGCGGCGGTATCCTGCGGCAGGGCGGCTTCGCAGCTTTCGGCGTGGAACTGTTCGCCGTAGCTGGGGTGGTTGGTCATCCGGCCGTAGACCACGACCGACATCCCGTTGTCCACCCCGCCCACATTGCCGGAGACGACCACATCGGTGCCGCCAGCGTCCACTTCGAACACGGCGTAGCCGGTGTCGCGGTTTTCAAAGATCACGCGCTCCACCACGCCCTGCAGCTTGAGCAGTTCGTCCTGCACGGGACCGCCTCCTTTCCCTCCGTTTGGCAAAAGGGCATATACCCCTATTATTACCGATAGCATTATACCCCTTTTGCGCGCATTTGGCAATGCGGCGCGCTTGACACGCCCGCCGGCGGGCGGTACAGTAGTAAGGAGAATGCAAAGGGGGCTTGCGGCATGAAGATCTGTGTACTGGGCTACAGCGGCAGCGGGAAATCGACGCTGGCGGCGGCGCTGGGGCAGCGCCTGGGCGCGCCGGTGCTGCACCTGGACCGCGTGCAGTTTGCCCCCGGCTGGGTCGAACGCCCGCTGGCGGACAAGCAGGCCGACGTGGGCCGCTTTCTGGACGAAAACGCGGACTGGGTGATCGACGGCAACTACACAAAACTGTACTTTGCGCGGCGCATGGAACAGGCGGACAGCATTGTGGTGCTGGCCTTTGGCCGCTGGGCCTGCCTGGGGCGGGTGCTGCGCCGCTGGCTGCGCTGGCACGGGCGCACGCGGGCTTCCTCCGCCGCCGGCTGCCCGGAAAAGATCGACGCGGAGTTCCTGCGCTGGGTATTGTACGAAGGCCGCACCCGGGCGCACAACGCCTGGTACCGCACCGCCCGCCAAAACTGGCCCGCCAAGGTGACGGTGCTGAAAAACCAGCGCCAGCTGGACGAGTATTATAAAGCGCAGGGGTTGCGGCGGTGATTTTGGGGCCGGGCGCGGCGGTTGCGGCAAGGTGCCGCGGAACGGTCAAGACCGTTCCCTACAGATAACCTTTATGCCCGGCGCAAAATTTTGGCCTGCGCGGCACCCGTGGTTCGTAGGGGAGGGATTTATCCCTCCCGGGAACGTAGCGGCCGCCGCAAAGCCCCCCCCGGGAGGGGCGTGCTCCTCCCCTACGAATGGGTTTTACGCCCGTCCCCGTTCCGCAGAGCTTTCGCCTTGGTTTGTAGGGCGGGCGATTTCGCCCGCCGCACCTTGGCAAAATTCAAAAAACGGGAAACGCCGATATTTTTTGAAAATTCATCGGTGCGGCGGGCGTGAACGCCCGCCCTACACATGGTCTTTACGCCAAACGCAAAAATTCGGCCTGCGCGGTAATCTTGGTTTGTAGGGGAGGGATTTATCCCTCCCGGGTACGTGGCGGTCACCGCAAAGCCCCGCGGGAGGGTCAAGACCCTCCCCTACAAATAACCTTTACGCCGGACGCAAAATTTTGCCGCCCATTGCCTCCCTTGTCAAAGGGAGGTGTCGCGGCCGCAGGCCGTGACGGAGGGATTGCGCCGCCTTGAAATGCTGTTGATAAACGGCATATAACCTAAACGCAATCCCCCAGTCTGCGACAGGCTTCCGGGAACGGCATTCTGCCGGCAAGCAATCCCCCAGTCTGCGCCTAACGGCGCATCCAGGGCGCGTTGCAGAACAGACATCTGCAGCGCGCCCTTTTTGTGGGCAAAATAGATTGTGGCAGAGAGGAATGTGGGAAATATGGCAGCAAGCCGTGCGGAATTGACATAAGAAACCAGACCCCGGCATATTTACCGGCGTCTTCTGTGGAAAATATTCCGCTATTGCATTTTACGCTGTCATTTTCTCAGACACACGGGTTTTCAAGCGTCCGTGTTCCCGCTTCATCCACAACTTTTTCAGGTCAAACGCCATGGCCAGCAGGAACAACTCGGCGCGGATGTTCGCCTTGCCCCGGGTGAGAAACCGGCGGAAA
>CALWNS010000179.1 GCA_944382805.1 uncultured Gemmiger sp.
GTACGACCGCCTGGCCGCGGCCGAGCCGGTGGGCGAATACCCGCTGCTGCTGCCGGCGGAGGCCCGCACGCTGCTGGCGGCCGGCTATTACACGACCGACGTGCCGGTGGACTGGCCGGGCGAGGACTGCATTGAAGCGGTGGAGCTGACCTACCGCGAGGCCGGCGGGCTGCTGATGCCGTTCTACCGCTTCTGGGTGCGGTGCGACGAAGCGCCCCAGAGCGAGTCCGCGCGGGAGCTGGGGCTGAACACCTACGGCGCGTTCTATGTCCCCGCCGTGCGCACCGAATACTGGTCCGCTTTGCCGGAACAGGAGGCCGTAGACGGCGGCGCCCTGCGCAAGGGCGCGCAATAAACGCATAAAGGCCGGCGCGCCGCCCCGTTTTGGATGGGGCGGCGCGCCTTTTTATTTATTGCAGGACTTTGCGCATCCGGCGCAGCAAAAGGAGGGCGACGGCGGCGACGAGGGCTTCGCACACGGGGAAGGCCAGCCACACGCCCGCCATGCCGAACGCGGCGGCCAGCCCGACGGCCAGCGGCACGATGACGACCAGCCCGCGCAAAAGCGAGATCGCCTGCGCGGGCACGGCCTGCTCGATGGAGGCGAAATAGACGGCCAGGAGGATGTTGGCCCCGGCGAACGGCGCGCCCAAAAAGTACAGCCGCAGCCCCTGTACGGCAATGGCCTGCAGCGCGGGGTCGTTTTCGCTGTTGAACACAGCGGCGATGCCCCCGGCCCCGGCATAGAAAACGGCGTACAGCAAGGCCGAAAACACAAGCGCGGCCCCCAGCGCATAGCGCAGCAGCACCCGCAGCGCCGGGCGCTGCCGCCGCCCCCAGGCGCGGCTGACCAGCGGCTGCGCGCCCTGGGCCAGGCCGGTGTAGACCGAAAGCACGACCAGCGAAAGGTTGGCCACCACGCCGTACGCCGCCACGCCGGTGTTGCCGCACAGGCCCAGGATCAGGGTGTTGAAGGTGATCATGACCACCGCGCCGGACAGCTGGTCCAAAAACGAGGGCACGCCCAGCGCCAGCAGCTGCCCGGCCGTGCGCGCGTGCCAGCGCACGCGCACCGGCTTGAACCCGCAGCCGCGCCCCAGCCAGTGCGGGGCCTGCACGCAGATGCCGATGACGGGCGAAAACCCGGTGGCCAGCACCGCGCCGAAAATGCCCAGCCCGCAGGGAAAGATAAAGATATAGTCCATGACCACATTGGCCAAACTGCCGCTGACCGTGGCGGCCATGGCCAGCTGCGGCGCGCCGTCGTTGCGCACAAAGCAGACCAGGATATCGTTGAGCAGGAAAGCCGGCGAAAACAGCAGCAGCACCCGCAAATAGGTGGCGGTCATGGCAAGGATCTGCCCCTCCGCGCCCAGCAGGGCGGCCAGGGCCGGCGCGCCCAGCGCCCCCAGCGCGGCGAACGCCGCGGCCGCCGCGGCCCCCAGCGCCAGCGTGTGGGTATAGACCGCGCAGGCCCGCCGCGCGGCGCCCTGGCTGCGCAGGATGGCGAACCGCGTGGCCCCGCCCATGCCCAGCAGCAGCCCCGTGCCGTGGATGACGTTGTACACCGGAATGGCCAGGTTGAGCGCCGCCAGGCCGGCGGACCCAAGGCCGCGGGCCACAAAAAAGGTATCGGCCAGAATATAGCACGACACCGCCACCATGCCCAGCACGCTGAGCGCGGCGTAGCGGGTAAATTCACGGGCCAGGGGGCGTGTTTCCATAATTTTCTCTCCTTTGTTTTTTGATTTTGGGCAAAAGAAAAGCGCCCGCCCTGCCCCTTCAACGGCCTGCGGGGCAAGGCAAAGCGCTTTTAAGCGGCGGCCATCCGGCGATGGCCCTGTATGGGGTTTATTCTTCCGGCATCATGGCGATGCGCAGGTCGGCCAGCTGCCGGGGGTCCACAACGTCGGGCGCGCCGGACATCGGTTCGCTGGCGTTCTGCGTTTTGGGGAAGGCCAGCACATCGCGGATATCGTCCTTTTTCAGCATCAGCATGACCAGGCGGTCCAGGCCGTAGGCCATGCCGCCGTGCGGCGGCGCGCCGAACTTGTAGGCGTCCATCAAAAAGCCGAAGCTGGCGCGGGCCTTTTCCTCGGTAAAGCCAAGGGCGCGGAACATCCGGTCCTGCAGGGCCGGGTCGTTGATGCGGATGGAACCGCCGCCCATCTCGACGCCGTTGAGCACGATGTCGTAGGCCAGCGCACGGCAGGCGCCGGGGTCGGATTCGATCTTGTCCAGGTCCTCCGGCTTGGGCATGGTGAACGGGTGGTGCATGGCCATCCAGCGGCCCTCCTGCTCGCTGTATTCGAACAGGGGGAAATCGACCACCCACAGGAAATTGAACTTATCGGGATCGATCAGGCCGTATTTGCGGCCGATCTCCAGGCGGACCTGGCCCAGCGCGGTGCAGGCGCGCACCCAGTCGGTATCGCTGACAAGCAGCAGCACGTCGCCGGTCTGGGCGCCGAGCGCCGCGTAGAGGGCGGTTTTTTCCGCTTCCGAAAGGAACTTTTCAAAGCTGGAGGAGGTCCCCTCCGCCGTCAGGCGGCTGAAAGCCAGGCCCTTGGCGCCGTAGGTCTTGGCCACATCGCCCAGTTTGTCGATGTTTTTGCGGGTGAGCTTTTCGGCCAGGCCCGCGGC
>CALWNS010000180.1 GCA_944382805.1 uncultured Gemmiger sp.
GCTGAACAGCTCGTTGCGCAGGGCGGGCAGGCTGTCGTAGTCCTGCAGGTCTATACGCGCGAATAGCTTGCGGACCAGCTTGCGGTATGTGCGCTGCTACCTCACGCGCGAGCAGATCGATGAAAAGCGCCGTGCCATGGGCGACACCAGCCAGGCTGTGGCCCAAAAGACCGTCTCGGACGAAGTCTGCCTGGAAGTGGACCACCTGCGCATGAGCTTCCCGCTGTACCGCGGGCTGATGAAGCGCAAGGTCGGCGAGGTACACGCGGTGCAGGACGTGAGCTTTACGGTCCACACCGGCGAGACGCTGGGCATCGTGGGCGAATCCGGCTGCGGCAAATCCACGCTGGCCAAGTGCATCATGCGCGCGCTGGCCCCCGCCGAAGGCAAGATCGTGTACAAGGGCACCGACATTGCCCGGATGAAGGAGAAGGAACTCAAGCCCATCCGCTCCAAGATCACCATGATCTTCCAGGACCCGTTCTCCTCGCTTGACCCGCGCCAGACCGCCGAGTCCATTGTCGGCGAACCGCTCAAGATCAACCATCTTGTACATTCTAAAGAAGAGTACAACGCCCGCATCGACGAGCTGTTCCGTCTGGTCGGCCTCAACCCGGCCTACCGCACCCGCGTCCCGCGCGAATTTTCCGGCGGCCAGCGCCAGCGCCTGGGCATCGCCCGCGCCCTGGCCTCCGACCCGGACGTCATCATCTGCGACGAGCCGGTCTCGGCGCTGGACGTCTCGGTGCAGGCGCAGGTCATCAACCTGCTGGAGGAGCTGCAGGCCAAACTGCATGTAACCTACCTGTTCATCGCGCACGATCTTTCGGTCGTCAAGCACATCAGCGACCGCGTGCTGGTCATGTACCTGGGCCGCGTGATGGAGCTGGCCAACGCCGAAACGCTGTACGAAAACCCGCTGCACCCCTACACCAAAGCGCTTCTGTCGGCTGTGCCCATCTCCGACCCCAAGGTCGAGGCCGGGCGCGAGCGCATCAAGCTGCTGGGCGAGGTCCCCAGCGTGCTCGAGCGCCCCAAAGGCTGCCCGTTCTGCGAGCGCTGTCAGTACGCCACCGACCGCTGCCGCACCGAAGTCCCCGCGCTGAAAGACTGCGGCAACGGACAGTCCGTCGCCTGCTTCCTGTACGAATAACAGCCAGCCGGCACGTTCCCGCGTGCCGGCCTTTTTCGGGAGGTCTTCTTATGATCCAGAACCATCTCTGCCACACCCCCTGCGGCCCCGTGCAGGGCACGGCGGCACAGCCCGGCGTTTCGGCGTTCCGCGGCATCCGTTATGCTTCGTCCGGGCGCTGGCAATACCCGGTCGTCACCACCCGGTGGGACGGCGTGTACGACGCCTCCCGTTTCGGCCCCAACGCCATGCAGATGGCGGCGCTGGGCCCGCGCACCAGGGACAGCAAGCCCTCTTTCTATGACCACGAATTCCGCGAAGGGCTGCCCTATACCTATTCGGAGGACTGTCAGTTCCTGAACGTCTACGCCCCCGACGATGCAGAGAACGCCCCGGTCCTTGTCTACATCCACGGCGGGGCGTTCATGGGCGGCTCCGGCTGGGACAAGGTGTTCGACGAACCGGCCTGGCCGCTGCGCGGCGTCGTCGCCGTCACGCTCAACTACCGCCTGGGCGTCTTTGGCGCGCTCGCCCTGCCGGAGCTGGCCGCCGAGGCAGGCCATGCCGGCAACTACCAGCTGTACGACCAGCTTGCCGCGCTGCGCTGGGTACACGATAACATCGCGGCCTTTGGCGGCAACCCCGACAACATCACCCTGATGGGCCAGAGCGCCGGCGCGCGCAGCGTGCAGATGCTGGCGGGCAGCCCGGCCTGCCGCGGCCTTATCCGCCGCGCGGTGCTCTCCAGCGGCGGCGGCATGCCCTCCCACCTGTTCGACGATATGCCGGACACCGCCGCCCGCTACAAGCTCTGGGGCGCCTGGCGCGAAGCGCTGGGCAACCCCACCCCGGCCGAACTGCGCGCTCTGCCGCCGGAAAAGGTTCTGGGCAGCCTGGGCGTCCTGTTTGAAAAGTATGGCTTCCCAACCGTCATCAACTACATCTCGCCCGGCTTTGACGAAGCCGCTTTCCCCGCGCCCGGCACACCCGGCGCGCTGCCCGGCGGCTGGCTGGCCATCCCCTGCCTGTGCGGGGCCAGCAGCGAGGACATCGTGCCCGGCCTGGCGCAGGACGCCGTGGCCTGGGCGGCGGGGAGGCGGCAGCCCTCCTACGCGTGGTACTTTACCCGCGCTCTGCCCGGCGACAATAAGGGCGCGTGGCACAGCGCCGACCTGTGGTACTGGTTCGGCACGCTCGACCATGGCTGGCGGCCGTGGGAACCGGCCGACCGGACCCTGTCCAACACGATGATCGGTTATCTTGCAAACTTCGCCCGCACCGGCGACCCCAACGGCCCCGGCCTGCCCGCCTGGCAGCCCGCCGCGGCCGCGCGCGAAGCCCTGTGGCTGAACGAAGCCCCGCACATGGCCCCCGCCCCGGCGCCGGAGCAACAGAAAGGACTGATGTTATGAGAAGCTGCACGCCGTTCCACGAAAACTGGTTCTTCCAAAAATGCCCCGCCGCTCTGCCGGACCCCGCCGCATGGGCGGGCGGCGCAGCCGTCACGCTGCCGCACACCTGGTATGCCGACGGCGACTACTACCGCGGCGACGCCCTGTACCAGAAAAAATTCACCCTGCCGCTGAAAGCGGGTCAGCATGCCTTTTTGCGCTTCCACGGCGTGGACAAGGTCTGCCATGTCTATCTCAACGGGCGAAAGATCGGCGCGCACGCCGGGGCCTACACCGTCTTTGCCGTTGAGCTGACCGGCGCGCTGCAGCCCGGGGAGAACCTGCTGTCCGTCGCCGTCAACAACGAAACCGGCGAGACCGTCAGCCCGTTGAGCGGGGACTTTACCTGCTTTGGCGGCATCCACCGCAAAGTGGAGCTGATCGTCACCGGCGAAGCACACTTCCCGCTGCTGTACTGGGGCGCGCCCGGCGTTGAACTGCGCGCACAGATGCAGGGCGAGACCGGCGTGCTGCTGGCCGCCGTGCCCGCCAGCGAAAGCGAGCCCCTGCCCGCCGGGCTGACCGTGCGCTATACGGTGGCGGACGACGCCGGGCAGGCGGTGGCCGCGGCGGACGCCGCCCCCGGCGAGACCGCCCGCCTCGAGCTGCCCGCCGCCCACCGCTGGGACGGGCTCCGCGACCCGTATCTTTACACCGTTACAGCCGAACTCTG
>CALWNS010000181.1 GCA_944382805.1 uncultured Gemmiger sp.
TTACAAATCAGCTGCTCTACCGGCTGAGCTATTCTAGCGCAACAGAAACAGTATACCTGTTTTTGCCGCCGCGGTCAAGTGGTTCGCGCAAAAAAACTGAAAAAGAGGAAAAAACGAAGCATTCCAAAGGCGTGCCGCGCGGTTACAGCCGCCCCTGCCGCAGCAGGGCAAGCACCTCAAACAGGTCGCGGCAGCAGCAGGTGTACAGCTTTTGGATCTCTGCGGTCGGCTGGGCCAGGTCGGGCACCATCACGGTCACGGCGCCGGCCGCCGCGCCGGCGCGCACGCCGTTAAAGCTGTCTTCCAAAACCAGGCAGTCGCGCGCGTTCAGCCCCAGCCGGCGCGCCGCCTCCAGAAAAATATCGGGGTTCGGCTTGGAGCGCTCCACGTCGCTGCCGCACACCACATCGTGGAAGTACCGCGCCACGCCGGTCGTCTGCAAATTCAGCTCGATCAGCCCGCGCGGGCTGGAGCTGGCCACGATGCGCGGCAGGCCGATCTGCTCCAGGTAGGCAAGCAGCTCCCGCAGACCCGGCTTGCAGGGCACGCCCTTGGCAAACTGCTCGTCGGCACGCGCCCAAACGGCGTCCAGCAGCTTCTGCGGGTCCAGCGCGGGGTAGAAACTCTGGATATGCCGCTTTAATTTTTCGCCGGCCAGGCCGCGCGCGCCGGTATAAAATTCCGGCGGCGGGTCGCAGACGCCCAGCTGCCGGCAGCAGGGGGTCCAGAACGTATCCCAAATGCGTTCGGTGTCGAACATCAGCCCGTCCATATCGAATATTACGCCTTTTACCATAGCCCGGTCTCCTTGCCTTGCGGGCGCTGCGCCCTGATCTGCTTTTATTGTAGCGCAAAATGCCCGCCGTTGCAACAAAAGTTCTGGTAAAGGGCTTGTAATCGGGGCGGCATGGGTCTATAATGAAACACAGCCGCACGGTTTGTGCAAATGGGGCCGCGCGGCGCAAAACGGGCGCATACGGCGCCAGATGTGTTAAAGGAGAGACGGAAAATGTTGGATATCAAGATCACGCGCACCCAGACCCCCAGACCGAAACCGCAGGACGAGTCGAAGCTCGGCTTTGGCAAGATCTTTTCCGACCATATGTTCCTGATGGATTATACCGCCGGCGAAGGCTGGCATGATGCGCGCATCGTGCCGTACGGCTGCTGGGAGATGGACCCGGCCACCACGGTGTTCCACTATGCGCAGGAAATTTTCGAGGGCATGAAGGCCTACCGCACGGCGGCCGGCGATATCCAGCTGTTCCGCCCGGAGTGCAACGCCAACCGCTTTAACGATTCTGCCGACCGCCTTGGTATGCCGGCCATCCCGCCGGAGGATTTTGTCCAGGCGGTCAAGGCCATCGTGGATGTGGACCGCGACTGGGTGCCGCATACGGACGGCGCTTCGCTGTACATCCGGCCGTTCTGCATCGCAACCGACGTCGGCCTGGGCGTACACGCGGCCACGCATTACCGCTTTGCCATCATCTGCTCGCCGTCCGGCGCCTATTATGCCGAGGGCCTGGATCCCGTGCGCATTTATGTCGAGGACGAATACATCCGCGCGGCCCCCGGCCTGACCGGCTTTACCAAGTGCGGCGGCAACTACGCCGCCTCCATCAAGGCCGGCGAACTGGCCGAGGAGCGCGGCTTCAGCCAGGTGCTGTGGCTGGACGGCGTGGAAAAGAAGTATGTGGAAGAAGTCGGCTCCATGAACATCATGTTCAAGATCGACGGCAAGATCTATACCGCCGCCTGCACCGGCACCGTGCTGCCCGGCGTGACCCGCCGCTCCATCATCGAGCTGCTGCGCGACTGGGGCTACGAGGTCATCGAGGGCAAGCTGGCCATCGCTGATGTGATGAAAGCCGGCGAGGAGGGCAAGCTGGAGGAAGTGTTCGGCACCGGCACCGCCGCCGTGGTCAGCCCCGTCAAGGAGCTGGACTGGGAGGGCAAGGCCGCCATGATCGGCGGCGGCCAGATCGGCCCCCTGACCCAGAAGCTGTACGATACCCTGACCGGCATCCAGTGGGGCAAGCTGCCCGACACCAAGGGCTGGACCGTCAAGGTGGAACCCAAGTACTGATCGCCCGCAGGCATCCCGCAAATAAAACGAACGCCCGTCTCGGTGCGGAGTTTTCCGCACCGGGCCGGGCGTTTTGGCTGTTTTGGCAGGGTCACGGGGTCACCAGCACATCGCCCACGAGCGTCTGCCCGGCGGGGTCGATGGCATAAACGGTGTACTTCAGCGGCGGCTGGTTGTTTTCGGCCGGCCTGGCCAGCCGGATGCCGCCCTTTTCCGGCCGGGTAAAGTGCAGCGCGCGGTGGGCGGCGGTGGCGTGGGGGCGTTCGTCGGGCAGCGACCAGGCCAGCACCCCCGCGCCCTTTGCCGGGGCCTGGGCCGGCGCGTCCGGGGCCGGCGCATCGGCGGGCGGCCCGCAGAAATCGTCCGGCAGGGGATGGGGGGCGCCGCCCAGGTGCATCTGGTACAGCTCCGGGTCGTCCCGCTCCCGCCGCAGCCATACGCTGGACCGCGCGGGGCAGCCCGCCGGCACGCCGTGGCGGCGCGGGCGCATACAAAGCACCAGGTTGTTCCACGCCACCAGGAAATCGTCCAGCGGCAGGGCGCATTCGGCGTCAAAATCGCTGCCGCCGGCCCAGGGGTCGATCAGCAGCGCCTCCACGCTGCCGTCCGGCTTGTTGGCAAAGCCGCGCAGCGCGGCGTAGCGCACGGCGGGCAGCCCGGCGGCGATCTGCGCGGGGCTGGATTCCAGCGCGGTCACCACGCCGTACCCGGCGCGCACTTCGGCGCGCAGCAGCGCCAGGTCGCCCCAGCCGGCCCAGGCCGGGAACCCCCAGCAGCCGGCGGCCGCGGCGGCAAAGCTCAGGCTGCGGGCGTCGTCCGCCTCCGGCTGGCAGTCCCGCATGGCCAGGGCCAGCTCCTCCGGCAGGATATCGGCCCCCCAGCGGTTGGTCAGGCTGGTCAGGCAGACCGCCAGGTCCATCACGTCGCGCAGGGCCGGCGCGCGGCGGGCCACCACATAGGGCATCAGGTGCAGGCACGCGTTGACCGGCCGCCCGCCGGCGGGGATCACATCCACCGGGCGCACGCTCACGCCCAGCAGGCTCACGGTGGGGGTCTGCTTTTCCTCCTTGCTGTACAGGTAGATGCGCAGCTGTACCTGGGTGCCCACCTTGGAATCCAGCAGCAGCCGGTCGTGCTGCAGCACCAGCGGCCCGCGCGCGGCCGGCTTGGCGCCCTCCCGCGGCAGGTAGGGGCTCCACCGCCCAAAGCTGCTCCAGGCCGTCCAGTTGCCGTCCACCATCACGCGGGCCTGCGCCTCCAGCGCGGTGCCCGGCGGCGTGCCGCCGTTCCAGCTCACACGCACGGCGTCGAACGCCGGCAGCGGGATGGCCGGGCTGGTATAACACCCGTACGGCACATAGGCGCCCTGCACCATATCCAGCAGGATGCGGCTTTCGGCCACCGTCACATTGTCCAGTTCGCCGCGCATGAACTCCTCGGTCTCATGCAGCAAAAACGTGTTCTTGTGTTCCAAAGCTCTCACCGCCTGTCCGTTACTTGCTTGCCGCGGCCGCTCAGCCCGTAGGCCTGGTCCAGCGCCGGGTACAGGATCTGCAGCGCCGCCACGCTCGGCAGCCAGGCCCCGGTCAAAAGCAGCAGGAGCAGCGACCAGGGCGCAAACAGATACAGCAGCAGCCAGTAGGCCAGCACCGCCAGCGCGGCGGCCAGCGTGCGCGGCAAAAAGCCCAAAAACAGCATTTCGGTGTGCTTGAGCAGGCTGCGCAGCGGCAGCGCCACCAGAGCCACCTGGGCCAGCGCCAGCAGCAAAAAGCCGATCACGCACGCGCCGCCAAAGTACATACACAGCCACACCGTGTTGGGCACGCGCTGCATCTGCGGCAGCGTCAGCAGCACCCAGCTCCATGCGCCCAGCAGCCCGCCGCCCGCCGCGCCGGGCGCCAGGGCGTCCCGCGCGTTTTGGGCCAAAGCGGCGCGGTAGGCGGGCCACCAATCATCCAGCGTGCCCCGCATCGAGCGCAGGATCGTATCCAGCAGCCCGCAGGCGCCCTGCGCGGCCAGCAGCCCGCCGGCTGCGCCGCCCGCCAGGCTGAGCCAGAACATCCCCAGCGCCGCGCCGCAGAACACCAGCCCGACCGCCGGCAGCGCCGTCAGGCAGCACAGCAGGCTGGCCAGGTAATAGGCCCTGAAATCCCGGCGCAGCCGCAAAAGCAGCCCGCCCGGCCGGTCGGAGGTTCCCCGCATACAAAACGCCCGCCTTTCTGCGCTGTATAAGCAAAAGTTTACAATAATATCATACGATATTTTGCCGCAGCTTGCAAGCCGGGGCAAAAAAGGTTAGAATATTTTCACAAACTTTTTGCCGGTTTATGCTATAGTAAAAAGCGACTAAGTGTTAAAAGGGGGAGCCAGCCCATGGCCTGGGTCACAAAAAGCAGCGAAGAAAACTACGAAAATAACGAAACACCGCGCGAATATACCAAGACGGAAAAAGCCGGCAACTGGTGGCACTACCACAAGGTGATGGTTCTTGTGGTCGTGTTTGCGGTGGTCTGCGTGGCGCTGATTTTGCGCGATTCGGTGTTCCGCCCGCGCGCGGATTATATGGTGGCCTATGTGGGCCAGGCCAACCTGCCCGACGATACCGTACAGGCGCTGACCGAAGCGCTGCAAGCCTACTGCGGCGACCTGAACGGCGATGGGCGGGTGCTTGTGCAGGTCAACCAGTATATCGCTGACCTGGCCCAGCTGTCCGACAGTACGACGGTGGACCCCTATGCCCAGATGGCGGGCATCACCCAGATCAGCGCCGATATCTCCAGCAAGACCGGCAGCCATATCTACCTGCTGGAGGACCCCGCCAGCTTTGAATCCTACACCGGCGCGCTGCGCTACCTGGACGGCACCGTGCCGCAGGACAACAGCGAACCGGCCAATTTGGACTGGACGCAGATGGTCTACCGCTGGACCGACTGCCCGGTGCTGACCGGGCTGGACCTGGGCAATTATGAGGGGTATACGATCGCGGACGATATCGTGGGCCAAAACCAGGACGTGCTGGCCCG
>CALWNS010000182.1 GCA_944382805.1 uncultured Gemmiger sp.
GGTGGCACGGCCGCAGGCCGTGACGGAGGGATTGCGTAAAGGTCATATGCCGTTTATAAACGGTAGTTTACCCAAGCGCAATCCCCCAGTCTGCGGGCTGCCGCCCGCATCCAGCCCCCTTTGACAAGGGGGCCTTTTTGCGCGCCCATCGTAAAAATATGGCCTGCGCGGCACCCGTGGTTCGTAGGGGATGGCCATGGCCATCCCGCGAACGTACAGGTTACCGCAACGCCCCGCGGGAGGGATAAATCCCTCCCCTACGAATAATACGTACGCCCGTGGTCGTTCCGCAGAGCGTTCGCCGTGGTTTGTAGGGCGGGCGATTTCGCCCGCCGCACCTTGGCAAATTTCAAAAATGGGCAATGGCGCGGTTTTTGTAAAAATTCATCGGTGCGGCGGGCGTGAACGCCCGCCCTACACATGACCTTTGCGCCAAACGCAAAAAATCGGCCTGCGCGGCACCCTTGCATTGTAGGGAACGGTCTTGACCGTTCCGGGGGGGGCGTGGCGGCTGCCGCAAGGTTCGCGGGAGGGATAAATCCCTCCCCTACAAACCCCCTTTTCGCCGGGCGCTAAAATTTTGCCGCCCATTGCCTCCCTTGTCAAAGGGAGGTGTCGCGGCCGCAGGCCGTGACGGAGGGATTGCGTACCCTTTAACTGCCTTTGATAAACAGCATATAACCCAAACGCAATCCCCCAGTCTACGCAGGCTCCCGGGAACAGCATTCTACCGGCACGCAATCCCCCGATCTCCGCTTTCGCCCCCTTTGACAAGGGGGCCTTTTTTATGCGCCCCGCGCAAATATTTGCCGCGCCGTCTGTAGGGGACGATGCTCGCATCGTCCCGCAAACGTCCCCGCACCCGCCCATCGGGGGTTGACAGCGGCGGCAAAGAAATGGTAAAGTTTTTACAAAGGGGCCGCCCGCGCGGCGGCCCGCACACGAACGGAGGTGGTTGACGGTGGAGAACCCCGGCAGTCCTTATAACCGAAGCATCGACCGGCAGCCGCCTTTTGCCGCAGGGGTACGGGGGCCGGCGGAGCGGGGCGCACGCCCGCCGTTCCGCCGGGCCTGAGCGCATTGCGCGCCCGCCCGCCTGCGCCGATCCCGGCTGCCGCCTGATCCCTTTTTGGGGAAAGGAGGCAGTTTTTTTATGTCCAACGCAACGATCCAAACCCTAAAGACCATGCTGGCGTACCTGGACGACGCCAAAAAGTACCAGAGCCTGCGGGACGTGCTGCAGTCGCTGCCCGCGCCGGACCTGGCCCCCGTGTTCGAGGACCTTCCCCCGGAAAAGCGCCCCGTCCTGTTCCGCCTGTGCCCCAAAGACCAGGCCGCCGCCCTGTTTGCCGAGCTGACGCCCCAAACGCAGCAAAGCCTGATCGAAGAGCTGTCCGACCGCGAACTGGCCGCTGTGGTGGCCGAACTGTGCGCCGACGACGCCGCCGACCTGGTCGAGGAGATGCCCGCCGGCGTGGTGCGGCGTATCCTGGCCCAGGCCGACCCGCGCACGCGCCAGACCATCAACGAACTGCTCAAATACCCGCAGGATTCCGCCGGCGGCGCCATGACGCCCGAATTCATGGATCTGCGCCCCGGCTGGACCGTGCGCCGCGCCCTGGCGGAGCTGCGCGCCCACGGCTTTGACAAGGAGACCATCAACACCTGCTACGTCACCGCGCCCGACCGCACGCTGCTGGGCGAAGTTTCGCTGCGCGCGCTGGTGCTGGCCCGGGACGAAGGCTGCCCCGTGCAGGCGCTGATGCAGCCGGACCCCGTGCGCGTGGGCACCGCCGCCGACCGCGAGGAGGTCTCCCGCCTGTTCGAAAAATACGGCCTGCTGGCCATCCCGGTGGTGGATACCGAAAACCGCCTGGTCGGCATCGTCACGGTGGACGATGCCATGACCATCCTGCAGGACGAAGTCAGCGAGGACATCGACAAAATGAACGCCGTGGCCCCCACCGACAAACCCTATTTCCGCCGCAGTATGTGGGAGCTGTACCGCAGCCGCGCGCCCTGGCTGCTGTTCCTGATGCTCAGCGCTACCTTTTCCAGCCTGGTCATCCGCGGGTACGAGGACGCCCTGGCCGCCGTCACCGCCCTGACCGCCTACATCCCCATGCTGACCGATACCGGCGGCAATGCCGGCAGCCAGAGCACCTCCACCATCATCCGCGGCCTGGCCGTGGGCGAGATCGCCCCGCGCGACCTGGGGCGCATCCTTTGGCGCGAAGGCCGGGTAGCGCTGCTGTGCGGCGCCACGCTGGCCGTGTGCAACTTTGCCAAGGTCGTCTGGCTGGACGGCGTCGCCGCGCCGGTGGCGCTGGTCATCAGCCTGACGCTGGTGTGTACCGTGCTGCTTTCGCAGCTGATCGGCGGCGTGCTGCCGGTGCTGGCCCGCCGCGTGGGCATCGACCCGGCGGTCATGGCTTCGCCCATCATCACCACCATCGTGGATACCACCACGCTGCTGATCTACTTCAACTTTGCCCGCCTGCTGCTGCACCTGGCGTAAAGCGGCGCGCAAAAAAGCCCGTTCCGGCCGGAACGGGCTTTTGACGTTTGCGGTTTATTCCGGCGCGATGTCGAACCGGTAGATGGTGGTGGCGCTGTAGGCGGCCTTGGGGGTCACGGTCGTATCGGGGAAGTTCGTGTGGTGCGGCGCGTCGGGGTAGTCCTGCGTTTCCAGGCAGACCGCCGACCGCACGCCGTAGTTCGCGCCGCCCTTGCACGGGGTGGAAAGCGCCAGCGAGTTGGCGCTGTACAGCTGCACGCCCGGCAGGGTGGACAGCGTCTCCATGCGGATGCCGGTCTGCGGCCCGGTCAGCCAGGCAAAATGGCGCAGGCCGGTGTCCGGCACCACCAGGCAGTGGTCGTAGCCGCCGCCGTCCTTCAGCGGCTGTTCGTCGGCCTCGATGTCGCGGCCCAGCGTCTTTTCTTCGGTAAAATCCAGCGCGGTGCCCGCCACCGGCAGAATGCGCCCGGTGGGGATCAGGTCGCCGTCCGTTTCCAGGTACAGGGGCGCGTCCATCGAAAGCCGGTGACCCAGCACGGTGCCGGAATCGTGCCCGTTCAGGTTAAAGTAGCTGTGGTTGGTGATGTTGATGACGGTCGGCGCATCGGTGGTGGCGGTGTACTGGATCATCAGCCCGCTGCCGGCCAGCGTGTACAGCACCTCCAGTGTAACGGTGCCGGGGAAGCCGTCGGTGCCGTCGGGGCTGACCGCGCGCAGCAGCACGCCGTCGTCGCCCGTGGGCGCCGGTTCCATCGTGAACACGGTGCGCATAAAGCCGTGCGCGCCGCTGTGCAGGCAGTTGCCGTGGTCGTTTTTGGTCAGCGGATATTCGCGGCCGTTCAGCGTCAGGCTGGCCCCGGCGATGCGGTTGGCGAACCGCCCCACCACAGAGCCGAGCGCGCCGCCGTTTTCCTCGTAGCCGGCCACGTCGGGGTAGCCCAGCACCACGTCCACCGGCTCGCCCTTGCGGTCGGGCACCAGCAGTTTTTGGATGGCGGCGGCATAGCTCAGGATGTGGGCCTCCAGCTTGCCGTTGTTCAAAATCGCCACCTGTACCGGCTTGCCGTCTTTGGTCGTGCCAAAGCGTTTGATCTGTACGCTCATAAGCGCGCCTCCTTATTTAGTATGGTCCGGGCCGTCCGGCCCGTTGGTTTCGGGATCGGCGGGAGCGCCGGCCGGGGCCTGCGCGCGGTGCTCCAGGTCATAGCGCACGCTGCGCACCATCTGCCCTTCGCCATAGTTCAGCATACGGTTCACACGGCTCACCGTTGCGCTCGAAGCGCCGGTCTCGCGCCGGATCTCGCTGTATACCTTGCCCTGCAAAAGGCAGCAGGCCACGTCGTAGCGCTGCTCCATCGTGCGCAGCTCGGTCACGGCGCACAGGTCGTCAAAAAAGCGGATGCACTCGTCCAGGTCCTGCAAACGCAGGATCGATTCGTACAAAGCGGTGCTGCGCGGCGGCTGCGGGCCGCCGCGGGGATTGCCAGCGCGCATAGGCTGCTCCTTGTTCTTCTGGTTTCGTGGGGTGGGGCCGGGTCGGCGCAGCCCGCCCGGGCGCGCCGCATTCATTATTTTTCATTGTAGCAAGTTCCCTGCGGCAAGTCAAGGCGTTAAAGCGCTGAACCGGCAGCAATTTCACCAAAAAACAGCTTCAATTTTTGGCACGAAACGGCAAGGATGCGGCAAAAATCCGCGTTTGCCCCTTGACAATTCGCCCTTGCTCCCGCATAATGAAACATAATGAAGGGCGTGCGCCCTCTTTGACTGATTCCAGGAGGAAACGTGTATTATGATTCAGGAACTTTTTGGTAATATCACCCACCTGAATTGGCAGATGGTGGTCATGTGGGCCATCGGCGCGCTGCTGATCTGGTTGGCCATCAAAAAGCAGATGGAACCCTCGCTGCTGCTGCCCATGGGCTTCGGCGCAATCCTTGTCAACCTGCCCATGTCCGGCGCGGTCACCCAGATGATCGACGGCGTAGAGGAGATCGGCCCCATCGACGTGCTGTTCAACGCCGGCATCGCCAACGAGCTGTTCCCGCTGCTGCTGTTCGTCGGCATCGGCGCCATGATCGACTTTACCCCGCTGCTGTCCAACCCCAAGATGATGATCTTCGGCGCGGCGGCGCAGTTCGGCATCTTCTTTACCCTGTGCGTGGCCACACTGCTCGGCTTTGATATCAAGGATGCGGCTTCCATCGGCATCATCGGCGCGGCGGACGGCCCCACGGCCATCGTTGTGGCCAATATGTTCCAGTCCAACTACCTGGGCGCCATCGTGGTGGTGGCCTACTCTTACATGGCGCTGGTGCCGGCGGTGCAGCCGGTGGTCATCCGCCTGATCACCACCAAAAAGGAGCGCAAGATCCGCATGGCCTATGCGGAGCGCCCGGTCTCCAAGACCACCCGCATCCTGTTCCCCATCATCATTACGGCCATTGCCGGCCTGGTGGCCCCGCGCAGCGTCTCGCTGATCGGCTTCCTGATGTTCGGCAACCTGATCCGTGAATGCGGCGTGCTGGACGGTTTGTCCGACACCGCGCAGAAAGACCTGGCCAACCTTATCACCCTGTTCCTGGGCCTGACGGTGGCCACCAAGATGCAGTATTCCAGCTTCCTCACCCCGCAGACGCTGATGATCCTGGGCCTGGGCCTGGTCGCGTTCGTGTTTGACACCGTGGGCGGCGTGATGGTGGCCAAGCTGTACAACATCTTCTCCAAGACCAAGATCAACCCCATGATCGGCGCGGCCGGTATTTCGGCGTTCCCCATGTCTGCCCGCGTCATCAATAAAATGGGCCTGGAAGAGGACAACCAGAACTTCCTGCTCATGCACGCGGTCGGCATCAACGTGTCCGGCCAGATCGCCTCGGTCATTGCCGGCGGCATGATCATGACCCTGTTCGCCTGATCGGGAAGGAGGTAACCATATGTTTTCCGCACAAGCGATCCAAACTTTCCTTTCGGTGCTGCCCCTGGCCGGGGCCGGCTGGCTGGGCGTGTTCGTGGTGACCATCGTCATCGTGCTGGGCGCCGAACTGCTCAGCTATTTCACCCGCAACAGCGGCGGCAAGGACTAAGCCGCCCGCCCGCGCCGCACGGCCAAAAAAGCATTGACAAACGGCGTTCCCCGGTCTAAAATAAGAACATTCGCAGCCCAACGGTCCGGAGGTGCAATGTTGCCCATGCAGCCCATCAGCCAGGAACTTGTCGCGCAGGCCAAGGCAGGGGACGAGACGGCCATCGCCGCCGTCATCGCCCGCATGATGCCCTTGATCCGCAAGAACGCCCTGGCCAACCGCGCGCCCGGCCTGGAGCTGGACGACGCCATACAGGAAGGGCTGATCGGCCTGTTCGAAGCGCTGCGCCGCTACGACGCGGCCCGGCAGCTGCCTTTTGTGCCGTTTGCCGCGGCCTGCATCCGCCATGCACAGCAGGATGCGCGCCGCGCCGCCACCCGCAAAAAACACGCGCCGCTCAATGACAGCGTGCCCCTGCCGGAGGATCAGCCTTCCCCCGGGCCGGAGGAACAGGCCATTGCCAGCGAGACCTTTGACCGGGTCATGCGGCGCATCGACACCCTGCTTTCCCCGCTGGAGCGCGCCGCGCTGGCGGCCAGCCTGGACGGCCAAAGCGCCGCCGCGGCGGCCCGCCGCCTGCACAGCACCCCCAAAGCGGTGGAAAATGCCCTGGCCCGCGCCCGCCGCAAACTGCGGGAAGCGGACTGACCCCCTACAGGACTTGGGCGGGACTTCCGCCTGGTCAATATAAACGTGCCCCAAGCAGCATGGCAATCATTTCTTCCTTGGTCCTTAACCATGGGCGTTGGTTAACATTCTTCCGCGGGCAAATAATTCAATGAGGAGATACCCATTATGTTCGAAGACAAAACTTTGGTATGCAAGGATTGCGGCAAGGAGTTCGTCTGGACCGCCGGCGAGCAGGAGTTCTATGCCTCCCGCGGTTTCGAAAACCAGCCCCAGCGCTGCAAAGCCTGCCGCGATGCCCGCAAGAACGCCGTCCGCGGTGAGCGCCAGATGTTCGACGCCGTGTGCGCCAGCTGCGGCAAAGCCTGCAAGGTGCCGTTCCAGCCGCGCGAGGACCGCCCGGTCTACTGCAGCGAGTGCTTCGCCAAGATGAAGCAGAACTAAGCGAAAAACCAAAACGGGACGCGTTGCAAAACGCGCCCAAGACAAGCAAAAGGCAGGCAGTGCGCCCTCAAGGGGGTGCACTGCCTGCCTTTTTGCTTTAGTCTTATGCAGACAGAAATCAGACAAAATCGGTGTACCGTATATAAATGAAATGGTCAAGAGCAGATTTCTATTCTGCAACGCGCTCTTTTGTTGATGTCAACTTTTCAAAATCTCTTTCGCTCTTTAACAATTGTATCCGTTTCTAAATCCTCGTCTTTTTTCGAAAAAGTCAGACAAAGAGGGAAACGGAAAATGCCGGCGCACCGTTAACGCACTTCGTCCAGCGTGGGCACGCGCAGGCGGCCGTAATCGTATTTGTCCAGCTCCCGGCGCATGGCTTCGAGATACTGATTGTATTCCGATCGCTGCACGGCCTCGCGGATGGGGCGGGCCTGTCGATCCAGCTCTTCGCGCACATCATCGCTCATGCGCGAGATGTGGTCGGTGGTGGCGGCAAAGCCGCTGCGCATTGCTTCGCAGCAGTCGAACACAGTGCTGCGTACCTGATGCAGCCGCTGGTTCGCCTTGCGCAGCTGTTCGGCCAGGGCGGACATACGGTCGATCAATTCATCCAGTCGGTTTTCCATGGAGCGCTGCAGCTCCTGGATACTGCCGCAGATGCGGTTGGCTTGCAGCTCGTTCAAGTAAAAGGCGTAGCCGCCCTGCGGCCCCTCCAGAGAGTTGACAAGCCCCATGCGCAGATACTCCGCCAACTGGAACTCGGCCACAGGGTCGCGGAATTTCTCGTACACGATGTTCAAATTGTACAGCTTCTGGCGCCGGGCGGCGAATTCGTCCTTCTGTCGCTGCGTGTCAGCGATGCTCTCATCAAAGCGGCGGCCCATGGCGCAGCCCGCCTCGTCCCACGCGCTCCTGCGGGCGGCCTCCCGCGCGTCGAACTGCGCCTTGCGGGCGTTGTACGGCTGCATGGCCTTGTTCCAGCGCTCATCCTCCAGCGCCTGCCGCTGCGGCGCAAGGCGCACTTCATTCTCCCAATGGGCGATCTGGGTCCGCTTTTCCGCCAGATCCTTTTGATCCTGTATGCGGTCAAACGTGTGAAGGATCCGGTCGGTGATCGTGCGTCCGCTGCTGAGCGACTGGACATGATCGTTGTACGATTTGCGCCAGCGATCCAGCTCTTTCTGCGCCTCGGCGGCGCAGTTGCGCCTTTCGGGCGGCTTTTCCGTGAAATAGGCGGGCTGATATTGAGCAGAGTGGCGGCGCAGGGCCTCCTTTTTCTGCCCGGCCAGCTGCGCCATCAGCTGGTCGGCGTACACCATGCCCATCTCGGCGGCGTACAAAGCGTCCAGATGAGCGATCAGCGCCTGCTTGTCCACGGCGGCCGGCGCGGCGGGCGCGGGCACAGAAGGTGCAGGCGCGTCCAGCGGCGTTTGCTGCGCGCCGCAGAATTTGCAGAATTTGGCGTTGTCGGGGATCTTGGCCCCGCAGCTTTCGCAGAACATAAAAACCCTCCCTGCGCCGCGCAGGCGGCATTATCATGCTTTCATTATAAGCTCCCCGCGAGAAATTTACAACAAATAAATATGGGTGCGTTGTAAAACGCGCCCTTCCTTTTATGCTTTATGTTATGCGTGCGGGCCGGGCTGTTGCAGCGCCAGCAGCGCCAGGATCTTTTGCGCGTAGGCCGCGCTGGCCGCCGCGTCGTCGGGCACGGTCAGGCGGTGGCCCGCGCCGGGCACCAGCAAAAACGGCAGGCCGCGCGCGGCGCAGAACGCCTGCACCGTGCGCCAGTCGATGTATTGGTCCGCCCCGCCGGAAACAAGCCCCAGCACGGCGTCGCCCGGCGCGATGGCCGCCAGCGCGCCGCCCAGCGGCGTCAGGTACAAACTGCGTGCCGCCGCGCCCAGGCGGCGCAGCGCCCGCGCGGCCACAACGGTGCCCAAACTTTTGGAAAGAAAGACGATGTCCGCATAGGCGGGCCAGTCCACGCCGTCCAGCTGCGCGCGCACGTCGGCTTCGGCTGTGCGGGCGGCGGCGTCCAGGTCGGGGCGCTGCGCGGCTACCTGCGCGCCGTAGCGCAGCGCCAGCACCTCGTACCCGGCGGCGCGGGCCAGGGCGGCCCCGGCGGCCAGCAGCCCCGTTTCGCAGGTGTAGCCGATGCCGGGGAACAGCACCAGCAGTTTTTTGCCCGGCATGGCGGACCCCCTCCTTCCGTATCTGTTCCCAGCATAGCGGGCGGCGCGGCGGTTGTCAAGGGCGGCGGGGCGGTTTTTCGGCCATTTTGCCAGTTTCCGCCGCGCGCCCGCGCCGTTTTTGCGCCGGCCGTTGCCTTGACAGGCCGGGTGGGGCGTGGTAGAATAATAAAAATCATGCAAAGGCGCGCTGCCCCGCGCTTTACAAGGTTTTGACCATTCTGCCCAAAGGAGGACCCGCACCGTGCCGTATCCCTTTGCACCCCGGCTTACCATGGCTATGTTTGACGGTGCAGCGTTTTTTCCTGAGGCTGCGCCCGGGCGTTTTATTTGACTTTTCCCTTTTTGGGGAAAAGTTTTTTTTTGCCCATTCCCGCCCGGCGCCCCACCCGACCCATAAGGAGGCTGCCCCATGCTGATCCGCCATGCCAAAGACTGTAACGGCCGGCCCTGCGATGTCTGGCTGCGCGGCGGTAAGATCGCCGCCGTCGGCGTCGACCTGCCCGCCCCCCCGCAGGAGGAAATCTTTGAAGCCAAGGGCCTGACCGTGCTGCCCGCCTTCATCGACCCGCACTGCCACTGGCGCACGCCCGGCTTTGAATATAAAGAGGATATCGCCACCGGTTCGGCCGCGGCGGCCGCCGGCGGCTACACCTTCGTCAACCTGATGCCCAACACCAAGCCCGTGTGTTCGGACGCCGAAACGGCCCGCGCCGTACAGCGGAAAGCCGCCGAGATCGGCCTGTGCGACGCCAACCAGTGCGTTTCCATCACCCAAAACTTTGACGGCCGCACGCTCGACCATCTGCTCACCCTGCCCGAGGACGTGCGCTTTATCAGCGAGGACGGCCACGGCGTGCAGGACAACGCCGTCATGGCGCGGGCGTTTGCCATCGCCACCGAGCGCGGCCTGACCGTCATGTCCCACGCCGAGGATATGGAGGTCAGCCCCTGGGACTACCGCCTGGCCGAAAACCTGGAAACGCTGCGCAACTGCCACCTGGCCGAATACTACGGCACCCGGCTGCATATGTGCCACGTCTCCACGCGCGAATCCATCGATATGGTGCGCCAGGCCCGCCGCCGCGGCGCGCTGGTCAGCTGCGAAGTCACGCCGCACCACCTCTGGTTCGACGATAAGCGCCTGCAATATAAGGTCAACCCGCCCATCCGCACGGCCGAGGACGTCAAGGCGCTGGTCGCAGCCATCCGGGACGGCACGGTCAGCTGCATCGGCACCGACCACGCCCCCCACACGGCCGAGGACAAGGCCAAGGGCGCGGCCGGCATGGTGGGGCTGGAAACGGCGTTCGCCGTCTGCTACACCAAGCTCTGCCGCATGGAGGGCCTGCCGCTGGAGATGCTCAGCTTTTTGATGAGCAGCGGCACGGCCCAGGTGCTGGACCTGGACGACCGCAAGGGCCTGCTGGCCCCCGGCTACGACGCCGACGTGGTGCTGGCGGATCTGGACCATATGTATACGGTCGAAGCCGCCAAGCTGCACAGCAAGAGCAAAAACAGCCCCTACGACGGCGAACACCTGTACGGCCGCATCGTGGCCACCATCAAGGCGGGCAAGTTCACCTACCGCAGCGAGCAGTAAACAAGGGAGGAAAACGCTATGACCAATATGGACAAACTGTACGACGCCGTGGCCGCGCGCGGCCCGGTCTGCGTCGGCCTGGATACCGAGCTGGGCTACCTGCCCGAAACGGCCGTGGATACGGCCAAAACGGCGGGCGAAAACCTGGTGGCCTACAACCGCGCCCTGCTGGAGGCCACCAAGGGCGTGGCCGGCTGCTACAAGGTGCAGATCGCCTACTACGAGGCGCTGGGCCTGGACGGCCTGCGCGCCTACGCCGAAACGCTGCGCATGGTGCGCGCGTCCGGCTGCCCGGTCATTGCCGACATCAAGCGCGGCGACATTGCCAAAACGGCCGAAATGTACGCCAAAGCGCACTTTGCCGGCGATTTCGAAGCCGACCTGATCACGCTGGCCCCCTATATGGGCCTGGATTCCGTCCAGCCCTACCTGCCTTACTGCCGGGACCAGGGCAAGGGCGTGTTCGTGCTGTGCCGCACCTCCAACCCCGGCCGCGTGGACTTTGAGTACCAGACCCTGGCCGACGGGCGCACCGTCTACACGCTGGTGGGCGACGCGCTGACCGGGCTGGGCGCCGATTATAAGGGCGAACGCGGCTACTCCAGCATCGGGCTGGTCATCGGCGGCACTACCGGCGAGGAAGCCGCCGAGATCCGCGCGCGCTACCAGAACACCTTCTTCCTGATCCCCGGCTACGGCGCGCAGGGCGGCAAGGCCAGCGACATCGCCCGCTACCTGAAAAACGGCAACGGCGGCGTGGTCAATTCCAGCCGCAGCATCCTGATGGCCTGGAAAAAGCAGCCCGGCGTGGCGTATGACGAAGCCGCCTACAACGAATGCGTGCGCATGAAGGAGGATATCCAGGGTGAGTGCGACAAACTGTAAGGTCCGCGTGCTGGCCCAGGACACGGTGGCCCCGGACATCCGCCGCCTGACCGTGGCCTGGGGCGAACAGCGCCCGGAATTTGCCCCCCATGCCGGCCAGTTCTTTATGCTGCGGGCCTGGGGCGCGGCCGAAACGCCGGTGCTCTCGCGCCCGATCAGCATACACGAGGTGCGCGGGCCGGAGGGCGCGCTGGTGTTCCTGTACCAGGTCAAGGGCGAAGGCACCCAAAAGCTGGCCGCCCTGCGCCCCGGCGATATCCTTTCGCTGACCGGCCCCTGCGGCAACGGCTTCGACGCGGCCGCGGCCGCCGCCAAAGGCCGGGTGGCCGTGGTGGGCGGCGGCATCGGCGTGGCCCCGCTGCTGCAGCTGTGCAAGGAGCTGGCCGCCGCCGGCCGCAAGCCGGAACTGTATGTGGGCTTCCGCGACGAACCCTATGCGCTGGAAGCGTTTTTGCCCTACTGCGCGGCCATCAGCGTGGCGACCGATTCGGGCGCGGCGGGCTACCACGGCCTGGTCACCGGCATCCTGCACCCGGAGGAGTTCGACCTGGTGCTGACCTGCGGCCCCAATGTGATGATGCAGGGCGTGTATAAGCTCTGCGCCGAAAAGGGCGTGCCCTGCCTGGCCAGCCTGGAGCGCAAGATGGCCTGCGGCCTGGGCGCCTGCCTGGGCTGCACCTGCCACACCAAGGTGGGCCCCAAGACCGTCTGCCAGGACGGCCCCGTATTCCCCGCAGAGGAGGTGTTCGACCTTGGCTGAGATCGCAAACGTGGACCTGCACGTAGACCTTTTGGGCAAGCGGCTGGCCGGGCCGGTCATCGCGGCCTCCGGCACCTTCGGCTTCGGGCCGGAGTATGCGGGCATCGAGGACCTGAGCCTGCTGGGCGGCATCTCCGGCAAGGGGCTGACGCTGTACGGCCAGCCCGGCAACAGCGGCGAACGCCTGTACGAGACGCCCGCCGGCCTGATGAACTCCATCGGCCTGCAAAACCCCGGCGTGGACCACTTTATCGCCCACGAACTGCCGGCCATGAAAGCCCTGGGCACCACGGTGTGGGCCAACCTGGGCGGCCACACGGTGGAGGAAAACGTCGAGGGCGTAGAAAAGCTCTGCGCCGCCGGCATCGATTTCCTGGAACTGAACATCAGCTGCCCCAACGTCAAGCAGGGGGGCCTGGCGTTCGGCATCCGCGCGGCGGACGCCGCCGGCGTGGTGGGCGCGGTGCGCAAGGTCTGCACCGTGCCGCTCATCGTCAAGCTCAGCCCCCAGGCCGAAAACCTGCCCGATATGTGCCGCGCGGTCGAGGCCGCCGGCGCCGACGGCCTGAGCCTGTGCAATACCTTCCAGGCCTGCGCCGTTGACATCGAACGCCGCCGCCCGGTGTTCGCCAACACCTTTGCCGGCCTGTCCGGCCCGGCGGTGCGGCCCATTGCGCTGCGCATGGTCTGGCAGGCGGTGGGGGCCGTGTCCATCCCGGTCATCGGGCTGGGCGGCATCCTGACCGGGCGCGATGCGCTGGAATTCATCATGGCCGGCGCCGCCGCCGTGCAGGTGGGTACCGCCAACTTCCTGGACCCGCAGGCCTGCGTGCGCATCACGCGGGAGATCGCGGACTGGATGCAGGGCCACGGCGTGCAGGACCTGGCCGAGATCCGCGGCTGCGCGCGTGGATAAAAGCGCAAAAATATACAAAATGTAGGCATACATTGCAATGAAATGCACGGTATGCTACAATCTATAAAAATATTTGGGAGGAAAACACCATGGCCAGAGAAGCAAAAGAAGTTTTGAAAGAATGCGGCGCCTTTTTGGAGGGCCACTTCCTTCTGTCCAGCGGCCGCCATTCGGGCGCGTACTGCCAGATGGCCTACCTGCAGCAGCACCCGGACAAATGCGCCGAGGTCATGGCCCCGGTGGCCGAAAAGCTCAAGGAGCTGAACGTGGACGTGTTCGTCGGCCCGGCCATGGGCGGCATCGTCTATGCCTACGAGCTGGGCCGCCAGTGCGGCAAGCGCGCCATTTTTACCGAGCGCGTGGACAACCAGATGGCCCTGAAGCGTTTTTCCATCCAGCCCGGCGAGCGCTGCGTCATCGCTGAGGACGTGGTGACCACCGGCATCTCCAGCCTGGAGACCAAGCGCGTCATCGAGGAGGCGGGCGGCGTCTGCCTGGGCATCGTCTGCGTGGTGGACCGCACCACGGCGGCCGCGCCCTCGCCCATCCCTATCCTGGCCAGCGCGCTCAAGCTGGAACTGCCCAACTACGCCCCGGACGAATGCCCCATCTGCAAAGAGGGCAAACTGCCCCTGGTACACCTGGGCAGCCGTAAAATGCAGGAAAAGGCGAAGCAGACGCTGTAAAGCGCTGCGCGCGGACGAAACAAAGCGAACGAGAGGCAAATTATGCAGGCTTATCTGATTTTGGCAAACGGGACCGTGCTGGCCGGGCAAAGCGTGGGCTGCCCCGGCACCACGGTGGGCGAAGTCGTGTTCGCCACCGGCATGGTCGGCTTTCAGGAAACGCTGACCGACCCCAGCTACTACGGCCAGATCATCACCCAGACCTACCCGCTGATCGGCAACTACGGCATGAACAGCGAAGATATGGAAAGCGGGCGCATCTGGGCGCGCGGCTACATCGTGCGGGAGGCTTGCACCACGCCCAGCAACTTCCGCAGCGAGGTCACGCTGGACGCTTTCCTTAAAAAATACGGCATCATCGGCATCGAGGGCGTCGACACCCGCAGCCTGACCCGCACATTGCGCGAAAGCGGCGTGATGAACGGCGCCATCACCACCGAGTTCGACCCCGCGGCCGAACCCGAGCGCCTGGCCGCGCTGCTGCTCACCATCCAGGGGTACGCCGTCACCGGCGCGGTGGCGGCCACCACCTGCAAGGAACCCAAAACCTACGAGCCGACCGGCGGCCTTGCGGCGGGCGAACGCCCGCTGCACGTGGCGCTGCTGGACCTGGGGTGCAAGAACAACATCGTGCGCTGCCTGCAAAAGCGCGGCTGCCGCGTGACGGTGCTGCCGGGCCACACCACGCCGGAACAGCTGGCCGCCCTGCAGCCGGACGGGCTGATGCTCTCCAACGGCCCCGGCGACCCGGCCGAAAACGTCGCCATCATTGAAAACATCGGCAAAATGCTGGACACCGGCATCCCGGCGTTCGGCATCTGCCTGGGCCACCAGCTCACGGCGCTGGCCGCCGGCGCCAAAACCAGCAAGATGAAGTACGGCCACCGCGGCGCCAACCAGCCGGTGACCGATTTCGCCACCGGGCGCACCTTTATCACCAGCCAGAACCACTGCTACGCCGTGCTGGGCGCCACGCTGCCGCGCAGCGTGGGCCGGGTGAGCCATGTCAACGCCAACGACAAGACCTGCGAAGGGGTCGAATATCTGCAGTGGAACTGCTTTACCGTGCAGTTCCACCCCGAAGCCAGCGGCGGCCCGCGGGATACCGAGTTCCTGTTTGACCGGTTCCTGCAAAACATCCGCCGCATCAACCGCGTGAAAGGAGTGCAGTAATATGCCCAAAGACCCCCGCATCAAAAAGGTCATGGTCATCGGCTCCGGCCCCATCATCATCGGCCAGGCGGCGGAGTTCGACTACTCCGGCACCCAGGCCTGCCGCGCGCTGAAAAGCGAAGGCATCGAGACGGTGCTGGTCAACTCCAACCCCGCCACCATCATGACCGACCCCGATATCGCGGACCATGTGTATATCGAGCCGCTCACCGCCGAGGTGGTCGAGCGCATCATCGAGATCGAACACCCGGACGCCATCCTGCCCAACCTGGGCGGCCAGATGGGCCTGAACCTTTCCATGGAACTGGCCCGCTCCGGCTTTTTGGGCCGCAGCGGCGTGCGCCTGCTGGCTTGCCGCCCCGACACCATCGACCGCGCCGAGGACCGCCAGCTGTTCAAGGATACGATGGAAAAGCTGCACCAGCCCATCGTGCCCTCCAAGGTGGTGGAGGAGCTGGAGGACGCCGTCCAGTACGCCGGCACCATCGGCTACCCGGTCATCGTGCGCCCGGCCTTTACCATGGGCGGCACCGGCGGCGGCATCTGCGAGGACGAGGAAAAGCTGCGCGAGATCGCCACCAACGGCCTGCGCCTTTCGCCCATCCACCAGATCCTGGTCGAAAAGTGCATCGCCGGCTGGAAAGAGATCGAATACGAGGTCATGCGCGACTCCAAGGGCAACGTCATCACGGTCTGCAACATGG
>CALWNS010000183.1 GCA_944382805.1 uncultured Gemmiger sp.
GGCGCAGGCGGCCGACAGCAGCGAGTTGACCAGCGTGACGCCGCTGACCACCTTGGCCACGACCGTGGCCAGGTCTACCGTTTGCCCAAACAGGTAGCGGTTGCGGAAATAGCCCACGAGCGGGTCGGTCAGGACGTTGACCAGCAGGCCGCTGAGCGCGCTGAAACCCACGCGCAGCAGGTAGCCGCCGCGCGGCGCGCCGGGCCGGGGCGTGTCCTGCAAATGGCACAGGCGGTGGGCCGCCGCGCCGCAGACCAGGCCGATGATGAGCTTGAGCAGGAAGGTGGTCAGCGCGTAGCCGGGGTCGCCGGCCACCAGGTCGGCCAGCGAAAGGCCGATGGCCCCCGCCAGGCCGCCCGAAACGCCGTCCAGCAGCATGGCGGTCAGCGCCGTGAAGGTATTGCCCAGGTGGAAGGACGAGCCGGTGCCCAGCACGTTCGGGATGCGGAAAAACTCATAGGCCACAAAGCTCAGCGCGGCCATAACGCCGATCAGCGCGATCTTTTGCACCGTAAACCGCGTGCGGGCCAGCGAAACGCCCAGCAAAACCGCCGCCGCCAGGCTGAAAGCGGCAATGCAGATCACTTCGGATGTCATTGATATCCCCCCTAAATGGATGCCCCCGCCGCTTGACAAGCGCGGCCGTTTGGGGTATGCTCCCATTATAAGCCAAACTGGTCTTATGTGAATAGTCAGTTTACGATTTTTTTATGGGGCCAGTTGCCAAAGGAGGGGGCGCTGATGATCGAACTGGAGGCGGGGCGCGGCGCGCCGCTGTACGAACAGCTGTACGAGCAGCTGGCCGAGGAGATCCGCAGCGGGCAGCGGGCCGCCGGCACGCCGCTGCCGGGGCGGCGCACGATGGCCGGCCAGCTGGGCGTGAGCGTGAGCACGGTGGACGCCGCCTACCAGATGCTGGCGGCCGAGGGGCTGGCCTGCGCGCGGCCGCGCAGCGGGTTTTATGTACAGGAGACGGGCGGCTTGCTGCGCCGCGCGCCCGCGCCGCCGCCCGCGCCGGCCAAACCGGCCGCCGGCGCACCCCGGGCGCGGTACGACCTGAGCACCGGCAGCATCGATACCGAACTGTTCCCGGCGCGCAGCTGGGGGCGCATCCAGAAAGAACTGCTGTACCAGGCGCCGGAGCTGCTGCAGCGCGGCGAACCGCAGGGCGACGCCGATCTGCGCGCCCAGATCACCGCCTACCTGGCCGCCTACCGCGGGGTGGCCTGCACGCCGGAGCAGGTGGTGGTGGGCGCGGGCATCGAATACCTGCTGGGCTGCCTGGCGCACCTGCTGGCCGGCTCCACCGCCGCGGTCGAAAACCCCGGCTACGCGCGCAGCCGGGTGGTGCTGGAAAACAGCGGCCTGCCCTGCCGGCTGGTGGACATTGACGAGCAGGGCCTGCCGGTGACCGGGCTGGAGCGCAGCGGGGCCAACGTGTGCTACATCACGCCGAGCCACCACTTCCCCACCGGGGTGACGATGCCGGCCCCGCGCCGCGCCCAGCTGCTGGGGTGGGCGGCCGCCGGGCCGGGGCGCTATATCCTGGAGGACGACTACGATTCCGAGTTCCGCTTTACCACCCGCCCGCTGCCCAGTTTGCAGGGTATGGCGGGGCCGGACGGGCCTGTTGTATACCTGACCACCTTTTCCAAAAGCCTGGCGCCGGGCATCCGCATCGCCTGCATGGTGCTGCCCGGCGGCCTGCTGGCGCGCTACCGGCAGGAGTTTGCGCTGTACTCCAACACGGTGAGCCGGTTTGAGCAGCAGACGCTGTGCCGCTTTATGGAAAGCGGGCTGTTTACGCGGCACATCAACCGGATGCGGCTGGCCTACAAGCGCCGGATGGAAAGTTTTGCGGCCGCTTTGCGCAGCGAACTGGGGCCGCAGCTGCGGCTGGGGGGCGCGCATTCGGGGCTGCACTTTCTGCTGACGCTGCCCGGCGCGGGCGGCGAACAGGCCATGGTGCGCAAGGCAAGAGCCGAAGGCGTAGAGCTGCGCGGGCTTTCCAGCTACTATATGACCCACGCCGCGGCCTGCCCGCCCGACACGGTGGTGGCCGGCTACGCCGCGCTGCGCAGCGGGGATATCCCCGCCGTGGCGCAGGCGCTGGGCCGGGCCTGGCGCGCGGGGTAACCCCCTGTCAGCGGGCGGTCTCCGGCGTGGCGGCCGCCGCGCCGCCGGCCAGCAGTTCCCGCACCGTATCCAGGTCGCTTTCGGTCAGGCACAGGCCGCCGGGGGCCGCCTGCAGGGTCAGGGTCCTGTAATCGACCGTAAAGCCGGCGGCGGTGGAAAGCCAGGTCAGGGTTTCCTCCAGGCGGGCCAGGTCCTGGGCGGTCAGGTCGGTCAGCAGCCGGGCCGAAGCGGCGCGCACCGCCCCGGTCAGCGCCGGCAGGTTCTGCCGCCCCTGGCGGAAAAAGGCCGCCCAGGCCGCGCCGCGCACGCGGGCAAGGTCCGCGGGCTGCACGCCGGGGGCCTGCGCCGCCGCGGCCAGGAAGTCCGGCACCCGGCCGGCCTCCAATTCCAGCACCGACTCCTGCGCGCAGCCCAGCGCGCTGCGGGCTTCCCGCGGGAGGACGGCGGCGGTGTCAAAGCGGATGGCGGGGCCTTCGCCCCAAAGGCCGGCAAAGCCGTCCGCCGTGGCGGCCAGGTAGGCGTCCGGCGCGCAGCCGACCGTGGCGGTCAGCAGTTCCGCCGCGCGGGCCGGCCCGGCGCTGAGATAACAGTCCCGCAGGGTGGTCTGGCCGGCCGGGGCCTGCAGCAGCAGTTCGCCCGGCAGCGCGCAGAACAGCGCCTGCTGCGCGCGGCCGTCCAGCCGCAGCAGCAGAAAAGCCGGCTGTTCCCCCTGTACGGCCAGCAGCAGCCGGTGCGCGTTCTGCGCGCCGGCCGGTTCGGCCTGGGCGGTCTGGCCGGCGGCCGCGCGGGCCTGCTGCGCCGCGCTGCGGCGGCCGGCAAAATATACCACCGCGCTCATCATGGGCAGGACGATCAAAAGGGTCAAACACAGGCTTTGGAAAAAAAGTCCGCGCCGTTTGTGCATAAAGCTCACCTCGTTGCTGCAAACTACGGGTATAGCTTGGGCAAGGCCGCCCGGCTTTATGCAAGCAAAGGAGGAAATGGCGATGTACCATGAACCGTACGGCCCCCGCGGCGCCGAGAGCGAGCGGGAAGATTTTTGGACCGATATTCAGGAAGGCAGCGATATGATGCCCGGCGTTCTGCCCGGTATGCCGGCCGACCCCGGCGCGCTGGACAGCGAGGGCGAACCGTACTGCCCGCAGTGCCCCACAGCCGATGACCCGGCCGCCTGCCCGCCGCACACCCGCGCGGCGGATGAGGATCGGGACGCGCCCCTGGGCAGCGACCCGCTGAACGGCGGCTGACCGCCCGCCAAAAAACAGACCGTCCCCCGCCCCGGGATCGCACAGGATCCCGGCGGGGGACGGTTTATTTCTGTTTTTACGCCGGCAGCCGCCGGTACACAAGGAAGCGGAAGCCGATCTCGGTCGTAAGGCTTTCCAGCGCCGCCAGGCGGGCCGCGCCGGCCGGCGGGGTGTTGTAGTAATAGGGCGTCATGGCAAAAAGCTGCCGCGCGCCGGCGCCGTCCAATACGAGCGTGCCGGCCACGGTGCGCTCCGCCGCGGGCAGGCGCGAAAAGCCGGGGTATTCCTTTTCCTGCTCCGGGTTCAGGTAGGGCGTATCCTACAGCACCTGCTTGAGGCCGCACAGGGGGCGCGGCGTGGGCACAGCGCAGATCACCGGGCCGCCCGGGCGCAGCATACGGGCAAATTCGGCCGCCGCAAACGGGGAAAACACGTTGAGCAGCACATCGGCCCAGCCGTCCGCCACCGGGGCGCAGAAGCTGCCGCCCACCGCGAACAGGGCCTGCGGCGCCAGCCGGGCCGCCAGGCGCACGGCCGGTTTGGCCAGGTCGAAACCGATGAGCTGCGCCGGCCGCCCGGCCGCCGCCAGGGCGGCCAGCACGGTCTGGTCGTAGCTGCCCTCGCCGCAGCCGGCGTCCACGATATGGGCGTTTTGCGGCGCAAAGCGCAGGCACAGTTCCGCCAGCGCGCTGCGGAACAGGTCGTAGTGCCCGGCCTGCAAAAACGCGCGCCGCGCCGCGACCATCTCCCTGCCGTCGCCGGGGGCGGCGGCGTGGCGCTTTTGGATGGGCAGCAGGTTGACGTAGCCCTCTTTGGCTATATCAAAGCTGTGGTTTTGCGCACAGCGCAGCGCCCGGCCGAACACCGCCAGCGCGCGGCCGCAGACCGGGCAGCGCAGGCCGCCCGCACAGGCCGGGTTCACCGGGGTTCGGCCGGCGTTTCGTCCGCCTGCCCCTCCACCGGGGCGGTCACGCCGCCGTGCGCGGCGATGTATTCCTCGAAATTGGCAAAC